>JALRBB010000132.1 GCA_023257915.1 Quisquiliibacterium sp.
CTGCTGGTGCGCGAAGTCTTTCCGCGACACGCGCCACGGGGCTGGATCACCGCGATACTGCTCACCGGTGGCTGCGTGATGCACGCGCTGACCGAGGCGGCCCTGGTCGGCTCCGGACATGCGTTCGCCTGGCTGAGCGCCGGCGCACAAGGCGGCATGCTGACCGGGGCACTGCTGCTCGCAGCCTTCACCACGGCCTTTCGCCAAACTCGCCTGGCGATCTGCATCGGAGCCCTGGCGCTGACCGGCGTGCTGACCAGCGTCTTCCCGCTGGATGCCTACTACCAGTCTGCCCTCGGGCGCTGGGACCATGGCGCATGGCGCAACCTGACCGGCCTGCTACAGGCCGCCAATCTGGCCTGGCCTCTGGCGGCAATCGCCTGGTGCGGCTGGAGGCTGTTCCGCCCGGGGCGCAACCTGGGTTCTATAATCCGCGGACAATGAGCCATTACAGCCGCCACATTTTCTTCTGCCTGAACCAGCGTGACGACGCCAGTCGTCCGTGCTGCGCGTCGCATGACGCCGAGCGCCTGCAGGGCTATGCCAAGCAACGCATCAAGCAGCTGGGCCTGGCCGGGCCCGGTCAGATCCGCGTCAACAAGGCCGGATGCCTGGATCGCTGCGAGCTCGGCCCGGTCGCGGTCGTGTATCCGGAAGGGGTCTGGTACACCTTCGTGGACGAGCAGGACATCGACGAGATCGTCGACTCGCACCTGGTCAACGGCAAGCCAGTCGAGCGCCTGCGCCTCGAATGAACGCGGCGACCCAGCTGCGTTTGCTCGCCGGACCGGCCGGCCGGATCGATGTTGCCTTCGATCCGCCACAAGGCGCTTGCCAGGGTGTTGCCGTCATCGCGCATCCGCATCCGCTGTTCGGAGGTACCCGGGACAACAAGGTCGCCCAGACGCTGGCGCGCGCGCTGCTGGCAGTCGGCTACGCCTGCTGGCGTCCGAATTTCCGCGGCGTCGGCGCGAGCGAAGGCGTTCATGATGAAGGACTGGGCGAGACCGACGATCTGATGGCGGTGATCGCTGCGGCCCAGGCAGACCCATCGGCCCCGCCCGATGCCCCGTTGCTGCTGGCCGGCTTCTCGTTCGGCGGCTTCGTGCAAAGCCGGGTCGCGCAACGCCTCGCCAGCGAGGGCCGGCCGCCTAAAGGTCTGGTGCTGATTGCGCCGGCGGTCTCGCGCTTCGATGTGCTGCAGCCGCAGGTGCGTACCCTGCTCGTGCATGGCGAGCTCGACGATGTGGTTCCGTTGGCCAGTGCATTCGACTGGGCCCGACCGCAGGAATTGCCGATCGTCGTGATCCCGGGCGCAGACCACTTCTTTCATCGCCGGCTACCGCTGCTCAAGACGCTCGTGACCGAATGGGTTCGCGGCGAAGCTTGAGTCCACACGCCAGTTGAGCACCGGCATGCTCGACATACGGCTCATCTATGCGCGCACCGACAAGGGTGAGACCGAGCTTCGGGATCGCGCTCGCACGCTGGCCAATGGCTCGCGCCGTATCCTGAGGCTGATCGACGGGCGCCGGGCGACCGGCGATCTGACCCTGCTGGCCCGGCCTGGCGAGCTGGAGCCGATCATTGAGGCGCTTCTGAGCGAAGGCCTGATTCACGCCTCCCGAGTTCTCGAGGCACCCAGCGAACGCGAGGCGCGCGAGCAGGAGCGCAGGCAGCGTGAACGGCTTGGGTTGATGCAGCGGGCGCTGGCCGGAATGTTCGAGCAAGAGCTTGGGGTCGACGGACTGGTGCTGGATGCCAGGATCCAGGATTGCGTGAACCTCGAAGTCCTGCGGCGCGTGCTGCGCGATGTGATCGACACCCTGGGCCGACGGGCCGGAGACGAAGCGATGCAGCGGGTGCTCGCACGCGTGCGCGAGATCTTTGCGGTGCACGCCAAACCCGATCAACACCCGGGCAGCTGACGGGCGGCAGACTATAATCAGGAACGCAAGCAAGGGATTCGGCGCGTCCGGTGCACGTTTGCATTGCGTCGTCCTCGTTCCCCAGCTCCCAGCCGACACAGTCCCAGACCGGCTCGCCTTCGCATCGCATCCAATGAGCATCGCTATTCGCCTTTTCCTCGCCACGCTGTTCGCGAGCCTGTTCGCCGCCTCGGTGGCTGCCCAGCCGGCAACGCCGTCGATCGCCGCGCGCTCGTGGCTGCTGCTCGACGTGACCACCGGTCAGATCCTCGGATCGCACCAGCCTGACCTGAAGATCGAACCGGCTTCGCTCACGAAGCTGATGACCGCTTATCTTGCGTTCACCGCGATACGCGAAAAGCGTCTTGCACTCGATCAGCGCCCTGCGGTCTCGAAGGCCGCCTGGAAGGCAATCGGCTCGCGCATGTTCGTCGATCCGGCCAAGCCGGCCACCGTCGACGAATTGCTGCACGGCATGATCATCCAGTCGGGCAACGACGCATCGATCATTCTGGCCGAGGCGCTGGCAGGCACCGAGAGCACCTTTGCCGAACAAATGAACCGCGAAGCGCTGCGCATGGGCATGAAGAACACCCAGTTTCGCAACGCCACCGGCCTGCCGGATCCGGAGCACTACAGCACCGCGGCCGACCTTGCGACTCTGGCAACCCGCGTGATTAACGACTTCCCGCAGATGTACGGGCTGTATTCGCAGCGCGAATACACCTACAACAACATCCGCCAGCCGAACCGCAACCGGCTTCTCGCGATTGACCCGAGCGTCGACGGCGTCAAGACCGGGCACACCGAGGCCGCCGGATACTGCCTGATCGCGTCAGCGCGTCGCGACCAGCCGGGAGCTGGATTCCAGCGCCGGCTGCTCAGCGTGGTCGTCGGCGCGGCTTCGTCGTCGGCGCGGGCAATCGAATCCCAGAAGCTGCTGAACTGGGGTTTCCAGAACTTCGATGCGGTCAAGGTGTTTGGCAAGGATCAGCCGGTGGCCACGATGGAAGTCTGGAAGGCGGCCGCACCCGATGTGAAAGCCGGTCTTGCGCAG
>JALRBB010000256.1 GCA_023257915.1 Quisquiliibacterium sp.
CCATGGAACAGGCTGTTAAAGAAACTATCCAGAAATCACTGACTGAAGAAAAACTAGATGGTAGTTTGGTTATTGGTCAAGTGTTGATTCGTAACGTTGTGCCTGCCGATAGTGTTGTAGCAAGTGCAAACGAGTTAGTCCGTGCCAAGAACGAACTAAAACAAAAGGAAGTAGAAGTGAAAACTGCCGAAGCAGAAGCTCGTCGTATGGCGGCATTGGCTAATAACAGTTCCAATCCTGGGTCTGTCCAATGGCGCGCGCAGCGGCCTGACCGGTTTTGTTGCCGGGATCTCGCGCAAGACCGTTGTGCACAATGTCACGATCAATAACTTGCTGCCTGGCATGTTCGACACCGACCGGCTCAAGGGCACGATCGAGGCTGCCGCCAAGCAGCAGGGCATCAGTGTCGAGGAGTCGCGCAAGCGTCGCGTCGCCATGGTGCCGGCCGGTCGGCTCGGTACGTCCGAGGAGTTCGGTCAGGCCTGTGCCTACCTGTGCTCGGCGCAGGCTTCGTACGTCACCGGCCAGAACTTCCTGATCGACGGCGGCGCCTACCCGGGCACGTTCTGAGTTCCGGGCACGGAAAAAGCGGCGCAGTCGGCAGATTGCGCTGCACCGCGCGCCCGGTCGCTCAGGCGAGCAGTTCGCGAACGCGTTGTGGCGTCGGCAGTGGCGCTACCGCCCCGAAGCCAGTCGTCGATAGCGCGGCGGCAGCATTCGCGTAGCGGGCTGCGTCCCAGATCGAATCTCCGGCGGCGATGCGCGCCAGGCAGCTGCCGCAAAAGCAGTCGCCCGCCCCGGTCGCGTCGATCGCCGGCACACAATGGCCGGCAATCCGCTCGCGGCGTAATCCGTCGCTGACCAGCACGCCGGCCGCACCCAGTTTCAGGAACACGTTGCCGGCGCCATGCGCATGGCTCCAGTCAACCAGCGCGTTTTCGTCGCCGGTGCCGGCCAGCAGCACGAGATCTTCCAGGCTCGGCATGAAGTAGTCGCTGAGTGCCGCCGCGGCGCCGATCATCGCCCGGGCTCTGGCCAAGGGCCACAGCTTTAGCCGCAGGTTCGAGTCGAATGCGGTGCGCCTGCCCGAGTCTCGCGCCAACTGGAAGGCCTCGAGCACTGTGTCGCAGGCGCTCGCCGAGATGGCCATGCTGATACCCGATGCGTAGACGATGCTGGCCTGTGCAAGCAATTCGCGCGGCAGATTGTCAGGCCGCATCCGGCTGGCGGCAGAGCCGGCTCTCAGATAGCTGAACTGGTGGCCTTGCGGGCCATGCGTGACGAAATACACCGCGGTGTGCGCCGCCGGATCGATCCCCACCCCGCTGCAGTCGATGCCTTCACCCGCCCACAGATGCATCAACTGTCGGCCGAACTCGTCGTCGCCGAGCCGGGTGACGTACGCGGTGCGTGCGCCGGCCCGCGCCGCCGCGATGATCGCGTTCGAGGTGTCGCCACCAAACCCCTGCAGGTAATTCGGGTCGCCGGCGCGGGTCTGGTTGAATTCCACCATCGGTTCGCCGATGGCCACGAGGTCGAATTGCATCGTTTCCGGCCGCTGCACTGGAAAGTCACAAAGTCTAGCGCAGCGTGGGGCTGCGACAACCCGTCAGCAGCGCTGCGCTCTATACTTTTGCGCTTCCCGGGGAGTTCCCGGATTGGTGGACCCGGCGCGGCACGGGTTCCCGGCGAATCGATCGCAACGCGAAGTCCAAACAGGAGATTCCAGATGCCCAAGGCAATTCGTATCGAACAGACCGGTGGTCCGGAGGTGATGAAGTTTGTCGACGTTGAGGTCGGCGCGCCCGGGCCGGGTGAGGTGCAGGTTCGCCACAAGGCGATCGGTCTGAACTTCATCGATATCTACTTCCGCTCGGGTCTGTACCCGAGCCCCTTACCGGCCGGACTGGGTACCGAGGGGGCTGGCGATGTCGTCGCCGTCGGCCAGGGCGTGACCGGTCTGAAGGTTGGCGATCGCGTGGCCTATGCAGGCGGCCCGGCCGGTGCCTACAGCGAGGTGCGCAACATGCCGGCGGCGGTGCTGGTCAAGCTGCCCAAATCGATCAGCTACGAGACCGGCGCTGCAATGATGCTCAAGGGCATGACGGTGCAATATCTGTTCCGTCGGACCTACAAGCTGCAAAAAGGCCAAACGATTCTGTTCCATGCCGCCGCCGGCGGGGTGGGCCTGATCGCGATGCAGTGGGCCAAGGCACTCGGCGTGACGGTGATCGGTACCGTCGGCTCCGAGGACAAGGCCAAGCTGGCGCGCAAGTACGGCTGCGACCACGTCATCCTGTACAAGTCGGAGAACGTTGTTGAGCGAGTCCGCGAGATCACCAAAGGGGCGATGGTTCCGGTGGTCTATGACTCGGTCGGCAAGGACACCTTCCAGGCGTCGATCGACTCGCTGCAGCCGTTCGGCCTGATGGTCAGCTTCGGCAATGCCTCCGGCCCGGTGCCACCGGTTGCGCTCACTGCGCTCAAGGGGTCGCTGTACATCACCCGCCCCTCGCTGATGGCCCATATCGCAAGCCGCAGCAATCTCGAGGAAATCTCCGGCGACCTGATCAAGATGGTGTCGTCCGGCAAGGTCAAGATCGAGATCGACCAGCGTTACGCGCTGGCGGACGCCGCCAAGGCACATGCAGACCTTGCTTCGCGCAAGACAACCGGCTCCACGGTCCTGCTGCCCTGAGCGTCACAAGATGACGGCGAGCGCAGGCGGTCAGGTGAGCGAAGTTCCTGGCCTTGCGCCGCCGTCCTGCGCGGCAGACGGGGAGACACCCGGGGAGCGCCGCTTCGGCGGCGTTGCCCGGTTGCTCGGCGATGATGCGCTGGCCAGGCTGGCAGCGAGCCATGTCGTCGTCGTCGGGATCGGCGGAGTCGGTTCCTGGTGTGCGGAGGCCCTGGCGCGCAGCGGCATCGGTGCGCTCACCCTGGTCGATCTGGATCATGTCGCGGAGTCCAACATCAACCGGCAGATCCACGCGCTTAACTCCACGCTCGGCGCCGCCAAGGCGCAGACGATGGCGGCGCGAATCGCCCAGATTTCACCGGCCTGTCAGGTGCATGTGGTCGACGACTTCATCACGCCGGAGAATGCCGCTGAATTGCTCCCGGGCGATGCCATCCTTGTCGATGCGATCGATCAGCCGCGTGCGAAGGCCGCGATGATCGCAGTCGCGGTGTCGCGCGGACAATCCCTGGTGGTGTGCGGGGCGGCTGGCGGCGTTGCCGACGGTCTGGGTCTGACGCGCGGTGATCTCGCGCACACCCGCGGCGACCCCTTGCTCGCATCGGTGCGGGCACGCTTGAGGCGCAACCACGGGTTTACCCGTGAACTGAAGCGGGCATTCAAGGTGGATGCGCTTTATTTTCCGCATCAGCGAGCGGCTCGCGGATCGATGTCTGCTGAGGCAGGCTCGCCGCTGGCTTGCGCCGGTTACGGATCGATCGTGACGGTCACCGCAGCAATGGGTTTGGCGGCCGCCGGGCTTGCGATCGAGATGGCGATACGCAAGCGGCGTTGATCGAGTCCCGTGACGCTTATCGGCGTCCGGTGGTCAGAACAATGATGGCCGCGATCACGATGGCGCCGCCTGCAAGCTGGATCGGCGCAATGTGTTGTTCGAGCACGATCCAACCGAGCAAGAGAGCCGCCACAGGCTCGAAGTTCAGAATCGCCGCATTGTTGACCGCTCCGAGTCGTGGCAGCAGGGTGAACAATCCGGTGATGGCGGTGCCGTACAGAATCGTGAGCGAAACAAGACCTAGCCATCCGGTCGGATCGGCGGGCAGTTGCAGCCCGCCTCGGCCGACGGAGACCAGCAAGGAGACGACACCGACCACCGACATCAGGATCATCGTTCTTAGTCGACCGTCCAGCGTCGGCAACCAGCGCGTGGTCAACATCAGCGCGGTGCCAAACGACAGTGAGGCAGCGGCCGCGAACGCGATTCCACCCAACATGGATGCTTGCACTTGCGTCGCATCCGAACTCCATCCGAAGGCATCCAGGGCAATCGCCAGGCCGCTCAGCGCGACCGGCATCGCGACCAAGGCCCTTAGGTCCGGGCGTTCGCCGCCGGTCAGCCAGGACAGCAGGCCCAGCACGATCGGAAAGGTGTTGAACACCAGCAGGGCCAATGCCACCGGGATGCGCGCGACCGCCGAGTACAGGCAAAGGCTCTGCACCGACACGAGAAGTCCGACGATGATCGCCCTGCCCAAGGTGGCCCGGGGCAGGCGCAGCGAAGAGCCGGTGGCGCGCAGCAGCAGGAAGACCACGAGTGCGGTTGCACTCGCGCGCACTGTCACTGCGAGGCTGATGCCGGTGCCATGATCGAATGCGAGTCGGGCCGCGACATGATTGCCGCCCATCAGTATTGCAATCCCCAACAGCAGTAGCACGCCACGTAGCTGATGGCGGATGGCCAGGGGCTTAGCCGGCATCTGCAGGGATTTAGCGTTCGCCGCGGCGCAGCAAGCCGAGCAATGCGGCCAGCGGCAGCGCCGAGCGCGCCGCGAATGGCATCCGCCACATGCCACCGTGATTCGCGCCTTGCATCAATAAGGCTGATGGATCCTCGAGTGGCAAGGCCGGATTTGCCAGCGACTCGTCGCTGCGCAGGTCGTAGACCAGCAGCGCGGCCATCAGCGCGCTGGTGGTCGCGGGATCGAAGCCTTCGACCCCGAACAGGTGCGCGCCGCCGAATGCAGCCTTGAGCGCCGGGTTTCGAATGACTGAATGCGACATCGTCGATGGCGCGACATTGATCGAGACGCGCCGTCCGTCGGCTCGTGCACTCAGTGCTCGCCATTGCTGAATGCGCTTGGCCAGTGCGTAGTTCACGCCCTGCTGGATCACAAGGCTGTCGCAAATGGATGGCAGCTCTGCGGACTGCGCTGTCATCTTGCTGGTGACGTCAGCGGTCAGCGGATAGTTCGGTTGCAGAAGTCGGCCGCCGCTTAGCAACTGCAGGGGCCACTGCCACAACCGCGCGCCAAGACCGCGAGCGTCGTAGGCATCGCGCGAGGCACTGACCGCTGCGGCCGGCACCCGGTAGACATCTGACGGTGTTGCCAGCATCGACAAGCTCAGGTCGGGACGCTGCGCGAGCAGCTCCGCGGTGAGCCAGTCCATCGCTGCGCTGACCCGGACATGATCAGCGCCGTCCAGATAGGCGTATGCGCCGATCATCATCGGGCCCGCTTGAGGCGTAATCCAGTCGAGCAGCTCAGGCAGGTCGGTCAGCAGGTTCGCGCCCGGATGCTGCTGCCGGCCATGCCGCATCGGTAGCAGCAGCGTGGCGTTGCCGCGGCGTGCCAGTTTTTCGAATCGCCGCCAACTGCGTTCGGTTGGCAGATCGATCGCGAGGATGCGTGCTCGCCAGCCGGACAGCCACGCCAGCGGACCCACCTCGGAGCTGGAACCCAGCAACGCGAAACACTGGTCGGAAAGGTCGAGCCAGTCGGGATTGGCCAGCACCGTGCGTACCGCGTGCGCGTGCGAGGGTTCGATGATCCCGCGGCGCTCCCAGTGGTCCAGCTGCCGGGCGAGCCGGTCGCCCGACAGCATTTCGTCGCCAAGCGGAATCTGCAAGGGCCTTGGCGCGCAGTCGCCATCCCCGGTTAGCGATTCGGTCGCAAACGGTTCGTTGCGTGCGAGCGTGGCGAGCGACGCCAGCGCGCATTCACGACCGTCGCGCACGAAACGCAAGCGCGTATGCAAGGCGTCCAGGCCAGCATGCGCAGCTGCAATCGTTGCCTGTGTGCCGGCGCGGTGCGATTCGACGAGCAGGGCTCGAAGGTGGGCCGGGTAATGCCGGTGCCAGTGCGGATCCTGTTCAAGCGCTTGCGCCGCGGGTGCCGACAACTCGGCGATGGCCCTAGCGAAGACTTCGGCCGACAGCCTTGCTGAACTGCGTCGACCTTGCGCATCAGTTGCGAAGACCACACCGCGATCATCGGCAGGGCTGCTTCGCCGAGGCTTGCGCCGGCGCATCAGTGCGGCC
>JALRBB010000281.1 GCA_023257915.1 Quisquiliibacterium sp.
GAGATGGTGATGCCCGGAGACAACGTGAAGATGACGGTGACGCTGATTGCGCCGATCGCGATGGAGCAGGGCCTGCGCTTTGCGATCCGTGAGGGTGGTCGTACCGTCGGCGCCGGCGTCGTCGCCAAGGTTATTGAGTAAAGTACTTGGGGGGCGCTGATGCGCCCCGCTTTCTTCGCCAACGCGAAGCATCGCGGCATTGCCGCATCGTTCTTTTCAGGAAATCATCATGCAAGGTCAAAAGATTCGGATCCGCCTCAAGGCGTTCGACTACAAGCTGATCGACCAATCTGCCGCTGAGATTGTCGAAACCGCCAAGCGCACCGGTGCGGTCGTGCGCGGTCCGGTTCCGTTGCCGACCCGCATGCAGCGTTACGACGTGCTTCGTTCGCCGCACGTCAACAAGACCTCGCGCGACCAGTTCGAAATTCGCACCCACCAGCGGCTGATGGATATCGTCGAGCCGACCGACAAAACGGTTGATGCGCTGATGAAGCTCGATCTGCCGGCTGGTGTCGATGTCGAGATCAAGTTGCAGTAACGTAGTTTCGCGGTTTAGTACTTGCCTGGCTAATCAAGTCAGGCTATAATCGAAAGCTTTTCCGCTTGCGCCATTGGCGTGAGCAGTAATCATACCTGGCCAATCGCAGCCGGGATCGGAGATAACAATGAGCCTTGGCCTTGTGGGACGCAAGGTCGGCATGATGCGCATCTTCACCAACGATGGCGATTCCATCCCGGTGACGGTGCTCGACGTGTCGAACAACCGCGTCACCCAAATCAAGACCGTCGATAACGACGGATACAGCGCCGTCCAGGTTGCCTACGGACAGCGCCGCGCCTCCCGCGTTACCAAGCCGCAGGCAGGACATTTCGCGCAGGCGGGTGTCGAGGCCGGCAGCGTCATGAAGGAATTCCGGGTCGCAGCCGACAGCATTGGCGAACTCAAGCCTGGTTCGGTGGTCTCGGTCGAGATCTTCGAGGCTGGCCAAAAGGTCGACGTCGCTGGTACTTCGCACGGCAAGGGTTTTGCCGGAACCATCAAGCGTCACAACTTCGGTTCGGGTCGCGCATCGCACGGTAACTCTCGTTCGCACAACGTGCCTGGTTCGATCGGTATGGCGCAGGATCCTGGGCGTGTGTTCCCTGGAAAACGCATGTCCGGTCACATGGGTGCCGTCGCGCGTACCGTGCAGAACCTCGAGATTGCCCGGGTCGATACCGAGCGTCAGCTGCTGATGGTTCGTGGTGCGGTGCCTGGTGCCAAGAACGGCAAGGTCGTCGTGACTCCGGCGATTCGCGTTGCTGCCAAGGCCTAAGGAGCGTCCATGGAACTCAATCTGTTGAACGATCTTGGCCAGCCGGCGTCCAAGGTTGAAGCGCTCGACACGATCTTCGGTCGCGACTTCAACGAGCCACTGGTGCATCAGGTCGTGGTTGCCTACCAGGCAAACGCCCGTAGCGCCAACCGCAAGCAAAAGACTCGCGCCGAGGTCAAGCATTCGACCAAGAAGCCGTGGCGCCAAAAGGGTACCGGTCGCGCGCGCGCTGGTATGACTTCGAGCCCGATCTGGCGTGGGGGCGGCGTGACGTTCCCGAATTCGCCCGACGAGAATTTCTCGCACAAGGTCAACCGCAAGATGTTCCGCGCTGGCTTGTGCTCGATCCTCTCGCAGTTGGCTCGCGACGATCGCCTCGCGGTCATCGAGCCGATCTCGGTCGAAGCACCCAAGACCAAACTGCTCGCGCAAAAGATCAAGGCAATGGGCCTGGATTCGGTACTGCTGATCACCGATTCGCCCGACGAAAACCTGATGCTCGCGGCTCGCAATCTGAACAATATTCTGGTCGTCGAGCCCAGGCATGCCGATCCGGTGTCGCTGGTGCACTTCAAGAAAGTGCTGATCACCCGTCCGGCGCTTGCCAAGTTCCAGGAGATGCTGGCATGAACCAGGAACGTCTGATGAAGGTGTTGCTCGCACCGATCGTTTCGGAAAAGAGCACGCTACTTGCCGACAAAAACGACCAGGTGGCGTTTCGTGTTCTGCAGGATGCAACCAAGCCCGAGATCAAGGCGGCTGTCGAGCTGCTGTTCAAGGTCAAGGTTGAGTCCGTGCAGGTCCTCAACACCAAGGGTAAGGCCAAGCGCTTCGGGCGCTTCGAAGGTCGTCGTCGCAATGAGCGTAAGGCCTACGTGAGCCTGGCCCCTGGTCAGGAAATCAATTTCGCGGAGACCGTCTGATGGCCATCGTCAAAACCAAGCCCACTTCCGCGGGCCGCCGTTCGATGGTGAAGGTGGTCACGCCGGGTCTGCATAAAGGACCCCCGGAGGCCTCTCTCGTCGAAGCCAAGAAACGGGGCTCCGGTCGTAACAACAACGGCCACATCACCGTTCGTCACAAAGGTGGTGGTCACAAGGCGCACTACCGCGTCGTCGATTTCCGTCGCAACAAAGACGGTATTCCGGCGAAGGTTGAGCGCATTGAGTACGACCCGAACCGTAGTGCACGGATCGCCCTGCTTTGCTACGCCGACGGCGAACGTCGTTACATCCTCGCGCCGCGCGGTGTGGAGACCGGCACTACGCTGATGAGTGGTTCCGAAGCGCCGATCCGCCCGGGCAATACACTGCCGATCCGCAATATTCCGGTCGGTTCGTCGATCCATGCGATCGAGATGCAGCCGGGCAAGGGTGCCCAGCTTGCTCGCTCGGCTGGTACCTCGGCTCGCCTGCTGGCTCGTGAAGGCACGTACGCGCAGTTGCGTCTGCGTTCCGGCGAGATTCGTCGTGTGCACATCGAGTGCCGTGCGACGATCGGCGAGGTCGGCAACGAAGAGCACAGTCTGCGCACTATTGGCAAGGCTGGTGCCAATCGTTGGCGTGGTATCCGTCCGACAGTTCGCGGCATCGTGATGAACCCGGTCGATCACCCGCACGGCGGTAAGTCGAACGGCGGTGGCCATCCGGTCTCGCCGTGGGGCACTCCCGCCAAGGGCTACAAGACTCGCCGCACCAAGCGCACCGATTCAATGATCGTGCAGCGCCGCGGCCGCAAGTAACAGGTGAAAGGCGAATAATTCATGGCACGTTCAGTAAAGAAAGGGCCCTTCGTCGACGCCCACCTGTTGCATAAGGTCGACGCAGCAATCGCCAGCAAGGACAAGCGGCCGATCAAGACCTGGTCGCGTCGTTCTACGGTGATTCCCGAATTCATTGGTCTGACCATCGCCGTTCACAACGGCAAGCAGCATGTTCCGGTGTTCATCAACGAGAACATGGTTGGTCACAAGCTGGGTGAATTTGCGCTGACCCGCACGTTCAAGGGCCACGCCGCGGACAAGAAGTCCGGGGCACGGCGCTAAGGGGGCAACGATGGAAACTCAAGCGTCACTGCGCGGCGTGCGCCTCTCGGCCCAAAAGGGTCGACTGGTCGCCGATCTCGTCCGGGGTAAGCCGGTCGAGCATGCGCTAAACATCCTCGCGTTCTCGCCGAAGAAGGCTGCGCGCATCGTCAAGAAAGTGCTCGAGTCGGCAATCGCCAACGCCGAGCACAACGACGGTGCCGATATCGACGAGCTCAAGGTCACCTCCATTCACGTCGAGAAGGGTGCGTCGCTGCGCCGGTTCGACGCCCGTGCCAAAGGCCGCGGCGTGCGTATCGAAAAGCAGACCTGCCACATCTTCGTGAAGGTCGGCGACCAGGCTGGCAAGTAAACGGCGATCGGAAGAGAGATATGGGACAGAAAATTCACCCGACAGGGTTCCGACTTTCGGTCAGCCGCAACTGGGCTTCGCGCTGGTACGCAAATGACCGCATGTTCCCGCAGATGCTTAACGAAGATCTGCGTGTTCGTGAATACCTTCGCAAGAAGCTCAAGAACGCCTCGGTGGGTCGTGTGCTCATCGAGCGTCCGGCCAAGAATGCGCGCATCACCATTTTCTCGGCCCGGCCGGGTGTGGTGATCGGCAAGAAGGGCGAGGACATCGAGATGCTCAAGGCCGACCTGACACGCCTGATTGGTGTGCCGGTCCACGTGAACATCGAAGAGATCCGCAAGCCTGAGACCGATGCGCAGCTGATCGCCGATTCCATCACGCAGCAGCTCGAGCGCCGGATCATGTTCCGTCGCGCGATGAAGCGTGCGATGCAAAACGCGATGCGTCTCGGCGCTCAGGGCATCAAGATCATGAGTTCGGGCCGTCTGAACGGTGCCGAGATCGCTCGAGTCGAGTGGTATCGCGAGGGGCGGGTGCCGCTCCACACCTTGCGTGCCGATATCGATTACGGCGTTTCCGAGGCGCTGACCACCTACGGCATCATTGGTGTCAAGGTCTGGGTCTACAAAGGCGATACCCTTGGACGCAATGATGCGCCGCAGGCAGCTGAGAAAGAAGCAGCCCCCGAGCGTGAAGATCGTCGTGGTCGCCGTGGCCCTGGTAAGCCCGGTGCTCGCGCCGGTGCGGGCCGTCGCCGCACCGAGTCGACCGATGCCGACGCCAAGAGCGCACCCGAGAAGTCCGGTGATGCGAAGCCTGCGGTCAAGCGCGTGCGCAAGGCTCCAGTTTTTTATTTTTGCTGGCCTGCGGTTCCAATAAAACCAATTCCAAAACCCTTGAACAGGAGGTGGCACAGGCGAATACTCAAAAGACGATTAGCCAGAGCTATCGTGTTGAAACGATTGCCCAGTTCAATGAACCGTGGGCCATCAGCAGCTTGCCTGACCAGCGTCTACTGATTACAGAGCGTAAGGGACAATTAAAGTTATTCGATCCAAAAACCAAAAGTATTGTCAATGT
>JALRBB010000287.1 GCA_023257915.1 Quisquiliibacterium sp.
AGGACAGGCACCCAAGCAGGAAGAGAAAGCCGACAACCGCGAAGGACGCCGCCGTCAGGCCCCGCCACGCGCCTTGCCGTTGACCGCGCCGCAGGATTCGGCAGCCCGCGACGGCTGCGAGTTTCTCGCCGCCCCGCCACAGGACGATGCCCGCCAGAACGACACCGGACTGCGAAATCGCCGCGGCCGAAGCGGGCAGGATCATCGCCGCGTCCGGCGAGAGGAACCAGCGCGTTATCGCGACAGCCAGAACCGGCGGATTCGAGGGTCCGAACGGTTTCGATCTCCTGGACCGCGTGCGCCCGATCCATCAGCGCGACATAAGCCTCATCAAACGACAGCAAACCGGGTTTCACTTGAGTTGTCCAGGAAGTCACAGATATACGCGGTGATCGCATCGGGATCATTCAGATCGAGCACTGGCAGTCGTGTGTCCACCAGCCCGTCGCAGGCGACCGCAACAATATTCGTATCTTGCGGATGAAGCAGCGAATTGCCAAGCGCAGGCCGGTGCACTTCGATCTTCGGAATGGAGGCGCGCTTGAAGCCTTCGACAAGCACCAGGTCGCAGGGCGACAGGCGCTGCAGTTGATCCTCCAGGCCAGGCTCCGGCCCGTCGCGCAACTCGTGCATCAGCACCCAGCGCTGCGCGGAGGTGATCAACACCTCACTGGCTCCCGCCTCTCGATGCCGATAGGAATCCTTGCCGGGACGATCGATGTCGAAGGAATGGTGCGCATGCTTGATCAGCGAGACCCGGATTCCACGCAGCACGAAGCGCGGAATCAGCTGCTCGATCAGCGTGGTCTTTCCCGACCCGGAAAAACCGGCGAACCCGAATACCTTCATGCGCATTACCCCGGACTTGCGGCTCTGGCCGGAACCAGACGACCCAGCCAGCCGCCACCGAAGCCGTTGACGATCAGACTGCCGGCAAGGATAAACCCCATGCCGACGAAAGCGCTGAGCGGCAGCCGCTCATCGAGAAACACCGCGCCAAGCAGAACCGCAATCATCGGCACCAGAAACATGCCGATCGACGCACGGGTCGCGCCGACCCTTTGCACCAGCAGATAATTGAGCAGCGCCGGCAAAATTGTGCCAAACAGCGCCAGCGTCAGCAGCCAGCCGAGCGTGTTCCACGGGGTGCGCAGCGTCCAGGGACGCTCGATCAGCAGCGCGACCGGTAGCAGCACGAGCACCGCAAACAGGAACATGCCGGCGGTCAGGCCGATCGGATCGATGTGCCGCGAGCGACGCATCAGCACCATGCCAGCCGCATAGGCGAGCGGGCCAAGCAGCGTGATCAGCTCGGCGACCAGATGACCGCCGAGACCGCCCAGCATCGAAGGCCCGAGGATGGCCGCGACGCCCGCAAAACCCAGTCCGATCCCGAGCAGCTTGCGCACACCAATGCGCTCGTCATGCAGCACGAAATGCGCGATCAGCAGCGTAAACAGCGGCATCGTCGAATACAGGATGGCGGACAGTCCGCTGGCAATCGATTGTTGCCCGATAGCAAGCGCGCAGTACGGCACAACGATGACACCGAGCGCCGCCAGAAACACCGTACGGCTGTCAGGTCCACGCCTTGGCAGATCGCGGTCCATCAGCAGCAGCACCGAAAATGCGACCGGGGCTGCGAGCAGTACCCGCATTGCCGCCAGCGTAAACGGTGGCAAAAACTCGACCAGAAACTTGTTGAGCACCGCCGAACTGGCGAAGCTCGACGCGGTGGCCAATAGCAGCAGCCACTGCCGAAAGGTCAAGAAACGCCTCCGCAGCGCTGCGCAACGAAGCGCTTGAGCAGATCGACATCAGCCGGCATCAGCGTGAAGCGCTGCGCATGCTGCTCGATACCTTCGTAGGCAGCCGGTCGACCCGGCTGCTGGCCCAATGCCTCCTGGATCGTCTCGGCAAATTTGACCGGCAACGCGGTCTCCAGGCAAAGCATTGGCACACCCGCCTCGCGCCAGCGCTCGGCCACATGCAAGCCATCGGCGGTGTGGGTGTCAACGATGACGCCGAAACGCTGGTGCACTTGCCGGATGGTGTCGAGCCGCTTTGCGTGTGAGCTGCTACCCGACACGAAGCCGAATTCGCCGATCTGGGCAAACTGCGGTGTTCCGGCCAGATCAAACTGACCGGTCGAATCAAGTTCGCGCCACAACTGCGCGACTCGCTGCCCGTCGCGGCCCAGCAAATCGAAGATGAAGCGCTCGAAGTTCGAGGCCTTGGAGATGTCCATCGACGGACTGGTGGTCTCGAAGGTTTCGCTGCTTGAGCGCACCCGATAGCGACCGGTCCGGAAGAACTCATCGAGCACATCATTCTCGTTGGTGGCGACCACCAGGCGCCGGATCGGCAGACCCATCATGCGCGCGATGTGCCCGGCCAGCACGTTGCCGAAATTGCCGGAGGGCACCGTGAACGAGACCTGCTGATCGTTACCACTGGTGACCGCGAAGTAGCCCTTGAAGTAATAGACCACCTGCGCGACAACCCGAGCCCAGTTGATCGAGTTGACGGTACCGATCGAGAAACGCTGCTTGAAGTCGAGATCGTTCGAGACCGCCTTGACCATGTCCTGGCAATCATCGAAGACACCCTGAACCGCGATGTTGTAGATATTCGGGTCGGCCAGCGAGAACATCTGCGCGCGCTGAAATGCGCTCATGCGTCCATGCGGTGACAGCATGAAAACCCGCACGCCACGCTTGCCGCGCATCGCGTACTCGGCGGCGCTTCCGGTGTCGCCGGAAGTGGCGCCGAGAATGTTCAGCTGACGGCCCTGCTGCGTGAGCACATGCTCGAACAGATTGCCGAGCAACTGCATCGCGACGTCCTTGAACGCCAGCGTCGGGCCGTTGGACAACTGCAGCAGGTATAGCTCGTGCTCAAGGCTGCGCACCGGCGTGATGTCGGCGTTGCCGAAAGCCTGCACGGTATAGGTGCGATCGATCAGCGTGCGCAGCGCAGCTTCGTCGATGTCGGTGGCGAACAGTCGAATGATCTCGAAGGCGAGCTGCGGATACGACATCGCACGCCAGGCATCGAGCGTCGCCGAATCGATCTGCGGGTAGCGCTCCGGCATCACGAGGCCGCCATCTGGCGCAAGGCCGCCGAGAAGGATTTCGCTGAAGGCATTGGGCGTCATCGCGCCGCGCGTGGAAACGTAAAGCATCGGTGTCGTCTGGCCGTTCAGAATCTGGGATGCATGGAAAACCGGCAGCGCGATCAGGCGCGCCGGGTCAATCGAGGTCTTCCAGGCGGATACGAATCGCCCGAGACAGCACCGTGGGAAGCGCCTCGATGCTGCGAATCGCCTCGTCGACCTGCTTTTCGATGGTTCGGTGCGTGAGCAGGATGATATCGGTCTGCGCCTCGCCCTCGGCCGGCTCGCGCTGCAGCGCGGCGTCGATCGAAATACGCTGATCGGCGAGGATGCGCGTGATGTCGGCCAGCACCCCCGGCTCGTCGGCAACCCGCAAGCGCAGGTAGTAGGCAGTCTCGACCTCGGAGATCGGCAGGATCGGCAGCTCGGCCATCGACTCGGCCTGGAAGGCCAGATGCGGGACCCGATGATCCGGATCTGCGGTGAGCATGCGCGCCACATCGACCAGATCGGCGATCACCGAGCTGGCTGTTGGCTCGGCGCCAGCCCCCTTGCCGTAATACATCGTGTGTCCGACCGCATCGCCCTTGACCCAGACCGCATTCATCGCGCCCTCGACATTGGCAATCAGGCGCTTGGCCGGGATGAGTGTGGGATGCACACGCAACTCGATGCCCACCTGACGGCCATCGACAACGCGCCGGCGGGTGAGACCAAGCAGCTTGATCCGGTAGCCGAGTTGCTCGGCATAGCGGATGTCTTCGCTTTGCAGCCTGGTGATGCCCTCGACGTAAGCCTTGTCGAAGCTGACCGGCGTGCCGAAGGCAATCGCCGACAGGATGGTCGCCTTGTGGGCGGCGTCCACCCCTTCGATGTCGAAGGTCGGATCGGCCTCGGCGTAGCCCAGGCGCTGCGCTTCGGCGAGCACGGCCTCGAAGGCCAGGCCCTTGTCGCGCATCTCGGACAAGATGAAGTTGGTGGTGCCGTTGATGATGCCGGCGATCCATTCGATGCGGTTGGCGGTCAGGCCCTCGCGCACCGCCTTGATGATCGGGATGCCGCCGGCCACTGCGGCCTCGAAGGCGATCTGCACGCCCTTGCGCGATGCCGTAGCCGCCGATCAGTTCGATCACGACATCAATGTCGGGATCAGCCACCAGCGCAAAGACATCGTCGTCAACCTTGGCGCGACCGTCAATCAGCTGAGCGCCCCGCTGCACGCTGCGCGTGGCGACACGAGTGATCTC
>JALRBB010000315.1 GCA_023257915.1 Quisquiliibacterium sp.
ATGGCATCCCCGCCATCGTCGGGTATGGCCACGGCGATCAGCGCAAGACCGACCGCAATCGCCAGCCAGATCACGCCGAGGCGCAGATCCTTGTACTTGCCGGCCTTCGGATGGCCCAGGCGATCGATGATCTCCGGCGGAATCTTCTTGTTGAGCTTCACGTACTGATCGAACTGCGCCAGAAGCGCGCGACGCAGCGCCTCGGCTTCCGGGGACAACTGACCGTCCTGAGGGATCGGATCGAATTCGCAGCTGAAGTGCAAATCGCCGTCGATAACCTCGAGAATTCGGGCACGCTGGTTGCCCTCGACCAGCACCTTGACGGTGCCGTCGGGCAGCTTGAGCATCTGAAGAATGTTTGAAACGCAGCCAATGCCATAGATGTCTGCGGCCGACGGCTCATCCTTCGAGGCGTTCTTTTGGGCAACAAGCATGATGCTCTTGCCAGACTCCATCGCTGCCTCCAGGGCTTTGATGGACTTGGGCCTCCCGACAAAGAGCGGGATGACCATGTGAGGGAAGACCACCACATCGCGAAGGGGCAATAGCGGCAAATTGGTCTGCGGGACTTGGGTAACGGTATCGGACATCAGGTTCTCCGGAAGACTTCCGCTCTTAGATGCGGCCGCACGCGAGCGTTTTCAATAGAGCATACGCCGGTTGCGGCACATGCCCGGTCGAAACAGGAGGGGGAGCAGGGCCTTTGCAGCCCTGCGACACACTTATTTACTGCCGGAGACCTTGGCGGCCTCGGCATAAATCACAAGCGGCTTGGCATCGCCGACGATGGAGTTCTCGTCGACGACCACCTTTTGCACGTTTTGCAGGCTAGGCAACTCGTACATGCTGTCGAGCAACACATGCTCCAGGATCGAGCGCAGGCCGCGGGCACCTGTCTTGCGCTTCAACGCCTTGCGCGCGATGGCGGACAGGGCATCCGGACGAACCTCGAGTTCGACCGCTTCCATCTCGAACAGGCGCTGATACTGCTTGATCAGCGCGTTCTTTGGCTCAACCAGAATCTCGACCAGGGCGGCTTCGTCGAGTTCATCGAGCGTGGCCAGCACCGGCAGGCGCCCAACGAGTTCCGGGATCAGACCGAACTTGATCAGGTCTTCAGGCTCGGCGTCGCGCAGAACGTCTCCGACCGACCGATCCGAAGCCGATCGGACCTCGGCACCAAAACCAATGCCGGAACGCTCCGCACGGTTGCGAATGACCTTCTCGAGCCCGTCGAACGCGCCGCCACAGATGAACAGAATATTGGTGGTGTCGATCTGCACGAAATCCTGATTCGGGTGCTTGCGTCCACCTTGCGGGGGAACCGACGCAACCGTGCCCTCGATGAGCTTGAGCAGGGCCTGCTGGACGCCTTCACCGGAGACGTCCCGAGTGATCGAGGGATTGTCAGACTTGCGTGAGATCTTATCGATTTCGTCAATGTAGACGATGCCGTTTTGAGCGCGCTCGACCTCGTAATTGCAGTTTTGAAGCAGCTTCTGAATGATGTTCTCGACGTCCTCACCGACGTAGCCGGCTTCGGTGAGGGTCGTCGCATCTGCAATCACGAACGGAACATTCAGCAGCCGGGCGAGCGTTTGCGCCAGCAGCGTCTTGCCTGAGCCAGTAGGCCCGACGAGCAAGATGTTGCTCTTGGAGAGTTCGATCTCGTCTTTCTTGCCCTTGTTGCGCAAGCGCTTGTAGTGGTTGTAGACCGCTACCGCAAGAATGCGCTTGGCTTTCAGCTGGCCGATGACGTATTGATCAAG
>JALRBB010000408.1 GCA_023257915.1 Quisquiliibacterium sp.
CGCACCGAGGCCGGACGCTCCACCTCTTCGTAGATGCCGGGAACCGACAGGCAGCCTTCTTCGTAGACCCGTTTCTCGCCACCGGAGTCGAGGATTTCCGGATTGATGAACACCTTGAGCTGGTTCTTGGTCTCGGACACGTCGATGACGATCACCCGCTGGTGAACATCGACCTGCGTGGCCGCCAGGCCGATCCCGGGGGCTTCGTACATCGTCTCGGCCATGGCCGAGACCAGTTCGCGCAGCGCGTCGTCGAAGACCTCCACCGGCTTGGCGATCGTGTGCAGGCGAGCGTCGGGGTATTTGAGAATTTGCAGTGCGGCCATCGGCTAAACCCTACCGTCCGTTCCTGTTCAAACTTGCGGCATCAAGGGATTACTTGCAGAATTTAAGGCGATTTCTGACATTTCAAGCCCGGGCTTGTCCGGGCGTCGGTCGAGCAAGGCCGGGGTCGGAACCCATGCGCAGACCCTTTCCGAGAGGCCGCTAGCAGCATGAAAAATTTTAGCACGCAGGCCCTGGCGGTGCTGCTGGGCTTTGCCCTCGCAGCGCTCGCGCCAACCGCGGCGGCAACCGGCCCGCTGGAGATCGCCCGAGATGCGCCCGAGCGGCATGTCGTGGTGCGCGGAGACACGCTTTGGGGCATCGCGGGCAGGTTCCTGACCAAGCCCTGGCGCTGGCCCGAAATCTGGCAGCTGAACCGCGAGCAGATCGTCAACCCGCATCTGATTTACCCGGGAGACATCGTCTTCCTGGACACGTCCGGCGCTTCGCCCCGGTTGCGCCTGGGCAGACAGGTCGGCAGCGGCAGCTCGGTGCCAGGCGGGTCGAGCGCCAGCGGTGCAGTCCAGAGTCGTGAAATCCAGCTCCCGGAACGCCGCTCCCCGGCGGTGCGCAGCGAAGCGCTCGCACCGGCACCGGTCCCCACGATCGACATCGCCGCAATCGAGCCGTTCCTGAGCCGGCCGCTGATTGTCGATGAGCGAGCGCTGGCGGCCAATCCCCGCATCATCGCAACCCAGGACGGCCGGGTCTACCTGAGCCGGGACGAAATCGCCTATGTGCGGGGCATTGCCGACGAGACCGTGCGCGACTGGCATGTCTATCGCAATCCGCGCCCGCTGCTCGATCCGGACACCCGCAAGCCGCTCGCCTTCGAGGCGGAGTTCGTCGGATCGGCGCGGCTTGAACGCGGCGGCGATCCGGCCACGATGCGGATCACCGGCGTCAACGCCGAGATCGGCCCGGGTGACCGGCTGCTTCCAGCCGACAAAACCCGGATGGACAGTTTCGCACCGCGCCCGCCCGAAAGCCCGGTCCAGGGCAGCATCGTGTCGGTCTATCGGGGGGTCGCTCAGGCGGGTCGCAACAGCGTCGTCGCGCTCAATCGCGGCACCAGCGCGGGGCTGCAGCTTGGCCATGTGCTCGAGATCCGCGAGCGCGGGCGGATGGTCCCGGACCGCGAGACCCGCAAGCTGGTACAACTTCCGGGTGAGGCGATTGGCCATCTTTTAGTTTTCCGCGCGTTCGATAACATCAGCTACGCATTGATCATGGAGTCGTCGCGCGACATCAATGTCGGCGACGGCGTATTCAACCCGTAGCCAGCGTTTCTCCACATGCCCCTGTACGAGGCCGGGCGCGCCGAGCGCGCTGCCTGGCTGCATCTCGCACTCACCGCGGGCCTGGGCCCGGTCGGCATTCGCGAGCTGCTCGGTGTCTTCGGCCTGCCGGAAGATGTCCTTGCAGCCTCGCGCCATGCGTTGGCGCGCGTCGCCGGTGACAGGCTGGCCGCGGCGATCAAGGACGCCGATGCGCAACGCGACGCGCTGATCGAACAGGCGCTCGCCTGGGCGCAGGCACCCGACAATCATCTGGTTTGTCTATCCGACCCGGATTATCCGCAGCAACTGCTGCAAATCGGTGATCCGCCGGCGCTGTTCTATCTGCGTGGCTCGCGCGAGGTGCTCGCGCGGCCGGCGATCGCCATCGTTGGCAGTCGCTCGGCCTCGCGGGGCGGTTGTGACACCGCCAAGGCCTTTGCCGAGTCGCTCGCGCAGGCCGGTCTCACGGTCGTCAGCGGCCTGGCGCAGGGCATCGACGCGGCGGCGCATCATGGCGCCCTGCACACGCCGGCCGGCACCGTCGCGGTGCTCGGCACTGGTGTCGATCTGCCGTATCCGCCCGGCAATCGCCAGCTGGCCGAAGCGATCGTCAGGCAGGGTGGCGCGCTACTCGCCGAGGTGCCGCTGGGCACCGGCCCAAGAGCGGCAAATTTTCCGCGACGCAACCGCCTGATCGCCGGGCTGTCGCTCGGTGTGCTGGTGGTCGAGGCCGCGCTGCGCAGCGGATCGCTGATCACCGCCCGCCAGGCTGGCGAGTTTGGCCGGGAGGTATTTGCCATTCCGGGCTCAATCCATTCCCCGCTGGCCAGGGGCTGTCATCTGCTGCTCAAGCAGGGCGCGCGGCTGGTCGAATCCGCGACCGACGTGCTCGACGAATTGCCCAGACTGCCGAGCGCGGCGCCAGCGCCGAACCGCTCGGCAACCGACCGGGGCGATCCGCAGACGCGCTCGTCGCCCCGTCAGGACCCGGTACTGGTGGCGATGGGCTGGGATCCAGTAGGCCTGGACACGCTC
Source organism: Quisquiliibacterium sp. (assembly GCA_023257915.1). Lineage (GTDB taxonomy): Bacteria > Pseudomonadota > Gammaproteobacteria > Burkholderiales > Burkholderiaceae_E > Quisquiliibacterium. The sequence goes on from JALRBB010000408.1 coordinate 2,640, forward strand.
GCCGCCCGACTGGCTGCGCGTCCCGGCGCGACCGACCAGCCCGGCGCGCTCGCCGCCAGGCTGCTGTCGCTGGAACTGGACGGCCTGGTCGAGCAGCTGGTCGACGGCCGCTACCAGCGACGCCCGCCGCTCTGAGCGCTGGTCGACAGGGACGTGCACAGCAGCAGACCTGGCTCAGGATCGCCCTCCGACGGCGATGTATTCGGGGCCATGTACACTGAATTACGAACCGGGCTCAGCTTGCACGATTGCATGAGCCCCTCTTATGATGGCGCCGATTTTTCACCATGAGCAAAACGCTGATCATTGCCGAAAAACCCTCGGTCGCCGCAGACATTGCGCGCGCCCTGGGCGGTTTCACGCGCCAAAAAGACTACTTCGAGAGCGATGACTACCTGATTTCATCGGCAGTCGGACATCTGGTCGAAATCTCGGCACCGGAGCAGTTCGAGGTCAAGCGCGGCAAATGGTCGTTTGCCAACCTGCCGGTGATTCCGCCCACGTTCGACATCCAGCCGATCGCGCGCAACGAAGAGCGCCTGAAGCTGCTGACCCGTCTGATCCGGCGCAAGGACGTCGACGGCCTGATCAACGCCTGCGACGCCGGGCGCGAGGGCGAGCTGATCTTCCGCCTGATCGAGCAATACGCCGGTGGCGCCAAGGGCCTGGGCAAGCCGGTGCAGCGCCTGTGGCTGCAGTCGATGACGCGCAAGCCCTGCACGAGATCGTCGACCAACACGATGCCGCTCTGTGGGCCGGCGAGCGCCTCGCTGATG
>JALRBB010000459.1 GCA_023257915.1 Quisquiliibacterium sp.
AGACCGGCAGGTCGTCGACCCGGGTCAGCATGTGGTGCAGTCCGTGGCCGAACTCATGAAACAGCGTGATCACGTCGTCATGGGTCAGCGTGGCGGGCTTCGCTCCGACCGGCGCCTGGAAGTTGCAGGTCAGGTAGGCGACCGGAGTCTGCAGCCCCAACGGCTTGCGGCTGCGGCCACGGGCGTCGTCCATCCACGCGCCGGGACGTTTTCCCGGGCGTGCAAACAGGTCGAGATAGAACTGGCCGATCAGCTCGAATCCACGCTCGATTCGATAAAAACGCACATCCGGATGCCAGGTCTGCGTTGCATCGTCACGGATGCGCACGTCAAAGAGTCGCTCGATGAGGCGAAACAGGCCGTCCAGCACTCTGGGCAGCTGAAAGTACTGTTTGACCTCCTGGTCGGAGAATGCATAGCGCGCCTGCTTCAGGCGCTCACTGGCAAAGGCAATGTCCCAGGCAGCCAGTTGCTGCATGCCGAGTTCTTCAGCAGCAAATTGGCGCAATTGCTCGATGTCGCGTTGCGCGAACGGTCGCGCCCGCGCGGCAAGGTCGCGCAGAAATTCGATCACCTGATCCGGCGACTGGGCCATTTTGGGCACCAGGGAGACCTCTGCGTAATTGCGGTATCCCAGCAGCGTCGCCTCCTCGGCACGCAGCGCCATCAGTTCGTCGATGACCGGGGCGTTGTCCATCGCACTGCGGCGTTGCGCTTCTTGCGGGGCTGCCGCCAGTTCCGAGGCGCGGGTGCAATAGGCACGGTACAACTGCTCGCGCAATTCGGCATTGGCGGCGTATTGCATCACCGGCAGATAGGAGGGCATGTGCAACGTGAGTTTGAAGCCGGATTTTTCGTCGGCCATGGCCTGCTCGCGAGCGGCTTGACGGACATCGTCGGGCACACCGGCGAGCGCACCCTCGTCGTCGACATACAAAGCATAAGCGTCGGTGGCATCGAGCACGTTCTCGGAAAATTTCTGGCCGAGCGCCGCTTGCTGCTCGGAGATCTGCATGAAGCGCTCGCGATGCGGTGACTCCAACTCGACCCCTCCGAGCCGGAACGACTGCAGCGCCAGTTCGACTGCCCGCTGACGAGCCTGCGGTAACGACGCCCAATTCGCATCATCGCGCAGGGCCTGGTACTTGTCGTACAGCGCGCGATTCTGGCCAAGCTCGGTCCAAAATTGCGTGATCTTCGGCAGGTTATCGTTGTAGGTGGCTCGCAGCTCGGGGGTGTCCGCAACGCCATTCAGGTGTCCGACCATGCCCCAGGCGCGTGCCAGTCGCTCGGTGACTTCCTCCAGCGGTTCCACGAAGGCCTCCCAACTGGCTGGCGTGTCCGCTTGTTCGGCGCGTTGAACCGCCTCGCGTGCCTGGTTCAGCAGTTCGTCAATGGCGGGCGTGACCAGCGACGGAGAGAAATCTGCGAATCGGGGCAGACCGGCGAAGTCGAGCAGGGCGTTTTGAGTCAGGGCTGTGGACATGCTTGGGGCTTGAAAGGCTTGCTGGTTGATGCTCTTGCGAGAGCGGCGATACTGGCGGCGCCCCCCAGGGACGCGCCACCCGGCGAATCGATCAGGCCTTGCCGACCTTGTCGATCACGCCTTGAAGCAGCGTGCGAACCTGGGCTGCAATCGGTTCGAGTGCGGCATTGCCGGTCTTGGACAACTGCACCAGCGGGTCGACCGCAGCCACCTTCACGCTACCGTCGGTCTCCTGGCGGACGATGACATTACAAGGCAGCAGCACGCCCAGGTTGTGTTCCATGTCGAGCGCCTGATGCGCAACGTTCGGGTTGCAGGCGCCCAGGATGCGGTACGGAGGCTTGTCCAGATTGAGTTTCTTTTTGAGCGTGCCGGCGACATCGATTTCGCTGAGCACGCCGAATCCGGCCTCAGCCAGCGCAGCGACGGTGGTCTCGATGGTCTTGTCGAACGATTGCTTCGAGCTGGTTTCGATGTAGTAGGCCATGGGCTTCTCCAGGTGTTGAGATAAAGATTCAGATGAGGGCAGATGCTCTAGGTTAAACCCGCGGCCCGC
>JALRBB010000219.1 GCA_023257915.1 Quisquiliibacterium sp.
GGCCTCGCTTTCGGGTGTCTCCGGCTGGCCGGTGGATTCGTTTGAGGTCAATGCTCAGGACGTCGGCGGCTCGTTCGGGCTGCGCGCCGGCGCCACGGGCGAGCATGCGGCACTGTTAATCGCCTCCAAGCGGCTCGGCCGACCCGTCAAATGGGTGTCCACCCGCTCTGAGCTGTTCGTCGGGGAATGGCACGGCCGGGCGCTGACGCTCAATGGCGAGATCGCGCTCGATGCCGATGGCAACATGCTGGCGATCCGCTTCGAGGATGTGGTCGACCTGGGCGCCTACAACTGCTATTTCGCAGGTTTCATCGGCACCAACAACCTGTCGGTCACGATGGGTGGGGTCTACAAGGTGCCGGCGCTAGCGATGTCGTCGCGGCTGGTCTACTCAAACACCGTGCCGATCAACGCATATCGCGGGGCCGGTCGTCCGGACATCGCGTTTGCAATCGAGCGACTGGTCGACCAGGCAGCGGCCGAGCACGGTTTCGATCCGGTCGCACTGCGTCGGCGCAACTACGTGCCCAAGGATGCCTTCCCGTACACCACCGCCAATGGCACGGTGTATGACAGTGGCGATTTCGAGGGGGTGCTCGACAAGGCGCTGAGCCTGTCCGATTACGCGGGCTTTGCCGCACGCAAGGCCGAGTCCGCCAGTCGCGGCAAGCTGCGCGGTATCGGCTTCGCCTCCTATCTGGAAGCTTCTGGCGGCGGCGCGGCACCCAAGGACCAGGTGTCGGTGGAGTTCGGCGGCGATGGATCGATCACGCTGTTCGGCGTGTCCGGCCCGTCTGGCCAGGGACATGAAACCTCGTTCGGTCAGATCGTGGCTGACGGGCTGGGGCTGCCGGTCGATGCAATCGGCTATCGCGCCAGCGATCCGGCTCACACGCTGGTCGGCAACGGCACCGGCGGCTCGCGCACGCTGTACGGCGTGGGCAGCGCGTTCAAGAATCTGGTGCCACGCATCATCGAGACCGGTCTGCCGCATGCGGCTGCCGCGCTCGGCGTGGACGCTTCGGCCGTCGACTATCGCGATGGCGCCTACCGTGCGGGCAGCGCCAGCATCAGCCTGCCGGATCTTGCCCGCAAGCTCGGCGCGGCGAACCCGCATCCGCTCAATTGCGAGGCCGAGTCCAAGTCCGGTTCCACCTTCCCGAACGGCTGCCATGTGGCTGAGATCGAGGTCGATCCGCAAACTGGCATGACCGAAGTGGTGAGGTATACCGCGATCGACGATCTCGGCCGGGTCATCTCCCCGCAACTGGTGCAGGGACAGGTGCACGGCGGGGTTGTGCAGGGCATCGGCCAAGCGCTCGGCGAGCACGTGATTTACGACGAGGACAGCGCGCAGCTGCTGACCGGCAGCTTCTCCGACTATGTGATGCCGCATGCCGGTTGCGTGCAGAACATGCGCAACGACTATCACCTGGTGCCGACGCAGTTGAATGCGCTCGGGGCCAAGGGGGTCGGCGAGTCCGGCTGCACCGGCTCACTGCCGGCATTGTCGATCGCGATGAACTCGGTGCTGCGCGCGCATGGTGCCCCGCACATGGACATGCCGTTCACGCCGGCCAAGGTCTGGGCAGCTTTGCAGGGCTAAAGCCTTGCAAAGCTGCGGCAAGTGATGGCCCGCCCTGCAGGCCGACTGCTTGGGCTGTGCGCGGCGCTGGGGGTCAGTTTGACCCTGGCGCAGGCCGCAGACCCACCGGCGATGCATGGTGGCCATGCGCATCACGGGCATCAGGGGCATCAGGGGCAGATGCATCAGCCCGTAGCCGATGCCCGCCAGCCGGTGAAGTTTCCGGCGCCGATGCGTGAGCACACGCTGGCCAGCATGCGTGATCATCTTGCGGCCTTGACACAGATCCAGCAGGAACTCGCCGCCGGGCGCTTTGATGAGGCGGCCGAGACCGCCGAGCGGCGGCTCGGCATGTCGGCATTGCCTGTGCATGGCGCGCATCAGTCGGCGCCGTTCATGCCTGCGGGCATGCGCGCGGCCGGCAGTGCGATGCACGCAGCCGCAAGCCGTTTCGCGGTTGTCGCGCGAGATGCTTCGGTGACCGGACGGCTGGACAAGGCGGTCGGCGCGCTGGCTGAAATCAGCGCGGCCTGCGTGGCCTGCCACGCCGGCTATCGCTTTGAGTAGAACGGGCCTGTCAGCCCTCGATCACTTCACCGGCTCGCCGTAATTCGACACATAGGGTGGCAGGGCGTCCAACGCGCGCCCGGTGGCCTTGGCGTACAGCGGCAGCGTACGGTCCAGA
>JALRBB010000252.1 GCA_023257915.1 Quisquiliibacterium sp.
CACCCCACGGCCTCCGGGCTTCCCCATGTAGCAACAGTGTGCTTGTCAGCGACTGTTGCACTCTAGCCAACACCCTTCGCGCAGCAGATTCCGCCGCCCGAGCGCCCAAGCGAATCGCGCCGGCTCGCGAGATCGCACAGCGGTACGAGGGCCGTCTGGCCGATCAGCCATCCGCCAAGGGCGCGAAGAACGGCATCATTCGTCCTTCGGCTGACGGCAAAAAGCGCACGACAACCGTTTGCCCGATGCGCAGCGTTTCAGGGACCGCGTCGACAATGTTGCTCATCATCGTTGGCCCCTCATCCAGCGTGACATAGGCGAGCGTGGTTTGCGGCTCGGTACGCCGCGCAGTGCTGAATGCGTAGAGCTTGCCGCGGCCGCTGGCAGGGCTCCAGCTCAGCCTGTCGCTGCCGCAAAGCGGACAAACCGCCCGCGGATACCAGTGCGCGCGCTTGCAGTCGTCGCAGGTGCGAATCAGCAGGCGTCCCTCGCCAGCGGCGAGCCAGAATTCGCGGTTCTCGGGGAAGGCTGCGACGAATGGGTCGGCGTCAATCGCCTCGGTGTTTCCTGGCGTTGTTGTCATCATCACTCCCGCTCGAAGATCACCGTTGAATGCGCATGGCCGGAACCGACCACCATGCCCGGCCCGCAGGCCAACGCGAGTCGGCAGTCCGGCACCTGAACCGCCGGATGCGCTTCGCCGCGCAACTGACGCACTGCCTCGATCGCCTTCGTAATGCCACCACGATTCATCGGGTGGTTGTTGCACAGGCCACCGCCATCGGTGTTCCACGGCAACTTGCCAATACCCGAGATCAGATTGCCGTCGGCGACGAATTTGCCACCCTCGCCCTTCGCGCAGAACCCGAGATCCTCCAGCTGGGCGATGACCATGATCGTGAAATTGTCGTAGACCGATGCGTAATCAATATCCGCTGGCGTGACGCCAGCCTCGGCAAACGCGGCCGCTCCGGAGCGCTCGGCGCCTGTACGGGTCAGATCGAGGTAGCCGCCACGATTGGTATTGATCGTATGACCGGAACCGATCAGCCGCACGCGCGGTCGGTTCAAACTGCGTGCAATCTCGGGCCTGGCCAACACCAGCGCGCCGCCGCCATCGGAGATCACGCAGCAGTCGTGGCGACGCAGCGGATCGGAGATCACCGGCGAGCTCATCACGTCCTCGAGGCTGACCGGCTTGCGCAGCATCGCGTTCGGATTGTGCTGAGCATGGGCGGCGGCGGCGACCTTGACCCACGCGAGTTGCTCAAGCGTGGTGCCAAACTCGTGCATGTGCCGCTGCATCATCATCGCGTAGACCCCGCCGATGGTCCACTTGAAGCTCGACTCCCAGGGCGCATCCGGGCGGTCCGCTGGCGGCGGCCGAAAGGCGGTTCCGGTCGCCTGACCACTTGAGCGCGGCTTGCCGGCCAGCGTGATCAGCGCGACCGAGCAGTGTCCGGCCGCAATCGCGGCCGCCGCATGCTCGATATGCGCGAGATAGGTGCAGCCGCCCGACTCGGTGCCGTCGTACCACTTGAGCTTCAGGTTCAGGTAGTCGGCCATGTACAGCGGACTGGCACCCGGCGCATCTCCCGAGCATAAATAGCCGTCGACATCCGCCAGGCTCAGACCTGCGTCGCGAAGCGCTCCAAGCGCCGACTCCGCATGCAGTTGCGCGACCGACTTGTCCGGCGCGAGGCGGGTCGGATGTTCATAGGCTCCCACCACATAGGCACTGCTGTTCAAAGTCACCCGATGCTCCTAGCTGCTCTGCGCTTTGACCAGCAGCACCGGCACGCTGGAGGCTCGCACCACCAGCTCCGCATCGCTGCCCATGACGGCCCGCTTGACGCCACGTCGCCCGTGTGTGCCCATCACGATCAGCTCGCAGTTCCAGCCCGACGCGTCCGCGGCGACCAACTCGCCCACCGGCCCGGACAAGGTATCGAGTAGCGCAGTCTCGCAGGCAACACCCTGCGCGGATGCCCGCTTGCTCGCCTTGTCGAGCAACTCGAGCCCGAACTTGCGCGACGAGTCGATCAGGTCGCCGACGTTCACCGTGCCATAAGGATCCATCGCAGCGAGATGCGCCTCGATCACGTACAGCAGACGCAGGCTTGCTTTCTGATCGAGCGCAAGTCGGATTGCCTCATCAAGCCCGCGCTCGGAGGTCGGACTGCCATCGATCGGACACAGAATTCTCGAGTACATCGACATCTCGCTGCTCCTCGGATGCGTGAATTGGACCGCTGACGAACCACAGCCAGCGCGTTGGATGTCACTGTTTTCACTGTATCCAAATCCCAGCGGCAACGCGAACCTGAGCCGTGCCAAGCAACAGATTCAGTGCCGCCATAGAATGATGGCTGGAGCGCACGCGCGGATGTTTCGCGCGTCACCAGTGTGCTCACCAAGACTGCCACCGCTGCCCCGACCACTGTTCTTCGGGATGGAGCTCCTGACCCTTGCAGGTATTCGATAATGACTAACTTCGATCGCGGCCCTCTTTTTGCGTCCACACGCCGAGTCGGCCCAACCCACAACACGCGCATTCGCAGGATGCTGCGTGCGATCACGCAACTCGCGGCTGCCGCTGCGCTGATCGCTCCGCTTGCCGCTTCTGCGCAAGCCGTGTTTCGTGTCTCTGCAATCCCCGACGAGGCACCGACCGAACTGCAGCGCAAGTTCAAACCCCTTGGGCAGTATCTGCAAGACAAGATCGGGCGCAAGATCGAGTTCGTCCCGGTCACTGATTACGCCGCCTCGGTCGAAGCACTGGTCAACAAGAAAGTCGACATGGTGTGGTTCGGCGGCTTCACATTCGTGCAGGCCAACATCCGCTCCAAAGAGGCGGTCGAACCCCTGGTGCAACGGGCCGAAGATGAAACCTTTCGCTCGGTGTTCATCACACCAGCCCGATCCGGCATCCACCAGCTTGAGGATCTGAAGGGGAAAACCTTCGCCTTCGGCTCACCCTCTTCGACTTCGGGTCACTTGATGCCGCGCTCGTTTCTGCTCAAGGCAGGTGTCAACCCCGACAAAGACGTGCGGGTCTCGTTCTCTGGGGCGCATGACGCAACTGCCCT
>JALRBB010000310.1 GCA_023257915.1 Quisquiliibacterium sp.
TTTTCGCGATAACCTGTCCGCCCCGGATGTGCTCATAGTTGAGCACCCCGCCGATCTTGTGGTGCAGGGTTTCCGTGACGGACGGACGTTCCTGCATAACGGGCATCTGCGGTTCGCCACCCACCAGCCAGTAGCCCAAGCCGGCCAGGGTCTCAAACGAATAGCGTCAGCACCCCGGTGTGTCCGTAGATGCGATCGCGGGCGATTTCCCCGTTCGCATGGAAGCCGATCAGCGGCAACTCGCCCAGGTTGTGCCGGATCAGGTCCATCTCGGCCCCGACGCTGCCGAACAGGTTGGCACCCCGCGCAACACAGCTGTGGTACAGGGCGCCCCGCACCTGCAAACCCTCGTCCTCGATTTCGCCGCGCAGTTCGGTGCACACGCGGATCAGATCCTGGTGGGCGGCATGCCGGTCGCGGGTGCAGAAAACCACCCGGTCGCCTTGCTCCGGGTTGGCAGCCACTGCCAGCAGGCGATTTTGCGGATCGATGCCGACGACATTGCGCACCAGGTAGTCGCCAAAGCCGACCTGTCGCGGAGAGTCACCCGGCGAGAGCCCGACGAACAAGCCTTCGCGCAGCCGCTCCGATGGGAGCGAGCGGAGAATTTCATCGCCGTCGCGTGAGCCTCGCGCCTGCTCCGGTACGTCGAGATCGGCCAGCAGCACGTCGAGTGCTGGCTTTCCGTCGAGTTCGCAGATGAAGTGCGACGAACACTCCGAGATCCGGTGCTCGCCGGCCAGTGGCGCGCAACCCTGGCTGACGCGTGAGCGGATATCGACCTGCCGCGAGAACGCGACCCCGGAGACTCCGTCATCGAATGCCTCCCCGGCCAGTTGCGAGAAACCGCCCGGCTCACCGTGGACCAGGCCGCCGAACAGGTATCCGGAGGCGATACCGGCTGCCAGCTCCTGCGTCAGTCCTTGCAGTTCCGGTGTGGTCGGATCTGCATGCAGCAGCGCCGTATGTGCGCGAACCCGGCGCTGATCGGCGCCGGCCCCGGTCAAGGCCTGTGCGCCACGAAAGATCCTGAAGCTGTCCTGCGGCAATTCAGCGATCATCACCGCCAGGGCCGGCAGGTCGGAGTACTCGGCACCGTTCGCGCATATCCCGTATCCGGTGGCGCCGACCCAGTGTTCAACGCCGGTCCAGGCTTTCAGCTGAGACCAGATCTGTGCGACGTCTTTCCCGTAGTGGGTGCTCACATAGGCAATGCCGAGCCGGGTTAGCCCAGGTGGCGGCGCGACCTGTTCCCGGCCATCCATCTGGGTAAGCGTCAGCTCGACGACCATTCGCCAGTCCGGGTGGGTCGCATGACCGTAGAGAAAGGGGCGCATCGTAGGACCGCTCTCAGCGCGAGCCACGTTTCGCGTCAGCCCGCCGTGCGCCTGCTCGGGGCTTGGTTTGGTCGGCAGCGGCGCTGCGTTTGCCAACGCCGGACGCCGCCGTTGGTCCAGGCTTCGTAGACGGCCTGCTCGTCTGCGCTGTGGTAGTGCCCGAGCTGAGCGCTGCCTGCGCCAGCTGGCTGAACTGGCTTTGCAGCAATTGCCACCAGGCGTTCGGGTTAACCGCGGCGACCGCAGCGCGCGACAGTTCGTCCGCGAGGCCGCCAGGATGTCTGCCTGCCGGGGTCGGCGATGCGGGCTGCTTGCCGGTCGCCGAGGCGCTGCCCTGCTGGGGATCGGCGGGGTCAGACTGGTTAGCGGCCTGTCCGCCGCCAGCGGCGCCAGCCGCTGTCGACGCGGCGCGCTGCATCTGGCTGAATGCCTCAAGCGCTTGCGCGGCGGCATTGCCGCCAGCCCCCGGTTGGGTCATGGCCTGGCCGAAGCTGTGCAAGGCTGCGAGCGTTTCGCGCTGCACTTCCATGCCCTGGATCGCACTGCGCAACATCCCGAGATTGACAGTCAGCCATTGCTCAACGACTTTGAGATCGGCAATCCGGCGATCGATTTCGGCCGGGTCCATCGTCGGAGCCAGATTGGACGGTAGATTGAAATTGCCCCAGGCTTGACGCAGGAACTCCATCGAGTCGAGCATCCCGGACATCGCGCCGGTCCCAAGGGGCTGCTTGTCGAGTTTTTGCTGCATGTCGCCTCCTGCGTCCTGACTCCGGTCGCGCGTGCAAACCGGTGTAAGGTTGCTGACTAACATAGCACGGTCACGCGAACACTCGCGGCCGGCAGCCCGGAGACTTACACGATGTCCGACATCGAAACCCTCAGGCGGATTCTTGCCACCCATCGAACCATCGCGGTCGTCGGACTTTCTGCCGACTGGTATCGACCGAGCTATTTCGCAGCCAAGTACATGCAGGAGCATGGCTACCGGATCGTTCCGGTCAATCCGAAGTATCCCGAAATTCTGGGTGAAGCCTGTTACCCGTCGCTCACTGCGATTCCGTTTCCGGTCGACATCGTCGATGTCTTTCGCCGCACCTCCGATGTGCTGCCGATTGCCCATGAGGCGGCAGGAATCGGCGCGAAGGTGTTATGGCAGCAACTCGGGGTTATCAACGACGAGGCAGATCGCTACGCGCGAGAACAGGGCCTTGATTCGGTGACCGACCGCTGCGTCAAGATCGAGCATGCGCGCCTGTTTGGCGGTCTGAACTGGGCCGGGGTTAACACCCGGGTTGTTTCGGCCCGGCGTCCGCGCTGGCTCGCCTACTGAATCTGCCGGCGCCGGAGCCTGCCAGGGTTCCGGCGTCAGCGCTCGCAACCAGGAATCCGACATGGCTGATCGCGACTTCGGCATCGAAACCCTCTGCCTGCATGCCGGGCAGATTCCAGATCCGGCAACTGGCGCCCGCGCAGTGCCGATCTACCAGACCACCTCGTTCGTGTTTGATTCGGCCGAGCACGCGGCCAGCCTGTTCAATTTGCAGACCTTCGGCAATGTCTATTCCAGGCTGTCCAATCCGACCGTGGCGGTGCTTGAGGAGCGGATTGCCGCGCTGGAAGGTGGGCGCGCCGCGATCGCCGCCGCCAGCGGCATGGCCGCCGAGATGCTGGCGATCCTGACGCTGTGCGCGCAGGGCGACCACATCGTTGCAGCCAGCACCTTGTACGGCGGCACCTATTCGCAGTTCGGCGTCACATTTGCGCGCTTCGGCATCGAGTGCAGCTTCGTTGAGCCGGATGATCCGGAAAACTTTCGCAAGGCGATGCGCCCGAACACCAAGGCGGTGTTCGCCGAGACCATCGCCAATCCGCGCCTGAATGTGCTCGACATCGAGGCGGTGGCCGACATCGCGCATCAGCACGGCGTGCCGCTGATCGTCGACAACACGCTGGCCTCGCCGTACCTGTGCCGTCCGATCGAGCATGGTGCTGACATCGTCGTGCATTCCGTCACCAAGTACCTTGGCGGCCATGGCACGACCATGGGCGGGGTGGTCGTCGAGTCGGGCAAGTTTCCGTGGGACAACGGCAAGTTTCCGGAGATGGTTGAGCCCAGCAAGGGTTATCACGGTGTGCGCTTTTACGAGACCTTTGGCGACTTTGGCTTCACGATGAAAGCGCGCATGGAGATCGCCCGCACGCTCGGCCCGACCCTGGCGCCGATCTCGGCCTGGATGCTGTTGCAAGGGATCGAGACGTTGCCGGTTCGCATGGATCGCCACGTTGTCAACGCGCAGCGCGTGGCCGAATTCCTGAGCGAGCATCCGCGCGTGGCCTGGGTCAACTATCCCGGTCTACAAAACAGTCCCTACCATGCGCTTGCCCGCAAATACATGCCGCGGGGCGCTGGCGGCATCCTGTCGTTCGGCGTACGGCCGGCCAAGGCATCAAGTGGTGACGCCCAGGCCGCGCAGCGTGCTGGCGAGCGCTTCATCGAGGCCGCCACCTTCATGAGTCATCTGGCCAATGTCGGCGATGCGCGCACGCTGATCATTCACCCGGCGTCCACGACACATCGCCAGCTGTCTGAAGATGAGCAGCGAGCCGCAGGCGTGACACCGGACATGGTCAGGCTTTCGGTCGGTCTGGAGTCGATCGACGATCTGCTCTGGGACCTGGATCAGGCACTGCAGCGCTCCGATCAGGAGTCCTGAGCGAGCACGACAGCGCAGACTAGCCGCGCGCCGCCGACGGATCGGGCATTCGCCAGTCGCGATGCCAGTCGGCCAGGCGCTCGGCCGGAATCGCCCGCGAGATCATCTCACCCTGAGCCAGCTCGCAGCCCGAGTCGCGAAGCCAGTGCCAGTGCCATTCGCTCTCGACGCCTTCGGCGAGCACCGTGAGCCCGAGATCGCGACCAAGCTGGATCGAGC
>JALRBB010000186.1 GCA_023257915.1 Quisquiliibacterium sp.
ACGCTTAGAAGACCTGCGCTCGCAGATTGGCCTCGTCGCTCAGCAGTCGTTTCTCTTTAACGGCACCATTGCCGACAATATCGCCTACGGCAAGCCCGGTGCGAGCCGCGCGGAAATCGTCGCTGCGGCCCGGGCTGCCCATGCGCATGAATTCATCCTGAGGTTGCCGCATGGCTACGATTCACTGGTCGGCGAGCGCGGTCAGGCCTTGTCTGGTGGTGAGCGTCAGCGTATTTCGATTGCGCGTGCGCTGCTGATCGACCCGCGAATTCTGATCCTTGACGAAGCGACCTCGTCGGTCGACACCCAGACTGAGAAAGAAATCCAGAAGGCGCTGGACAACCTCGTCAAAGGCCGCACTACGATCGCGATTGCCCACCGGCTAAGCACGCTGCGCCAGGCGGATCGACTGGTCGTGCTTGAGCGCGGCCGGGTCGTCGAGGTCGGCAATCATGATGAGCTGATGACTCGGGATGGCCCTTATCGTCGTCTGTACCAGGCGCAGGCTCGCAATGTCGACACGGACATGGACGATGTCGCCTGGCGTCAGGAACCGGTGCTGGGTGGCCGGATCGGGAGCGGGGTATGAGTGCGCACAGCAATCCGGGCACGCGCAGCGCCATCCGGCTAAGTCGTGCGCCATCCGGGCGGCTGGTCCTGACTGACGACGACGGGACGGTTCATGACGGCGTGGTCGCCGTGCGTGCGTTTCCGATCGGCGCGCCAGACGAGGGGTTTTCGCTGCTCAGTGCCGATGGACATGAACTTGCCTGGATCGACCGATTGCAGGACCTCGACCCGCAGACGCGTGCGCTGATCGACGAGGAGCTCGCGTCGCGGGAGTTCATGCCGCAGATTCTCAAGCTGAGCCAGGTCTCCAGTTTTGCGACCCCCAGCACCTGGAGCATTGAGACCGATCGCGGCGAGACCACACTGGTGCTGGCCGGCGAGGAGGATATCCGTCGGCTGAGTCAGGGCACATTGCTGATCGAGGACATCCACGGCATCTTCTATCTTGTGCGGGACCTGCATGCGCTGGATCGCACCAGTCGCAAGCTGCTCGACCGATTCCTGTGATCCGTGAGTCTGTCTCGGTAGCGCCGGTTCGATCTTCTTCGCCGGTCGTGACCGAAACGTAAAAGGCCCGCACGAGGCGGGCCCTTCACGCTGAAAGCCCGCTCTCGCAGGCCTTCGAAAGCAGCACCCGCCGCACGCGGCGGGTTGCCGGCAGGGGCTGGATTACATGCCCATGCCCATGCCGCCCATGTCACCCATGCCGCCCATGCCACCAGGCATGCCGCCAGCCGGCTTGTCCTCGGGCAGTTCGCCGACCATCGCGTCGGTGGTCAGCATCAGGCCAGCCACGGAGGCGGCGTTTTGCAGCGCAGTACGGGTCACCTTGGTCGGATCCACGACGCCCATCTCGACCAGGTCACCGTAGGTGGACGTGCCGGCGTTGTAGCCGAAGTTGCCCTTGCCTTCGAGAACCTTGGCCACGACGACGCTCGGCTCGTCACCGGCGTTCGAGACGATGCAGCGCAGCGGCTCCTCGATCGCGCGCAGCACGATCTTGATGCCTGCGTCCTGGTCCGGATTGTCGCCGGCAACCTTGATCGAAGCACGGGCGCGCAGCAGGGCGACGCCACCGCCGGCAACGATACCTTCCTCGACCGCAGCACGGGTCGCGTGCAGTGCATCTTCAACGCGAGCCTTCTTTTCCTTCATCTCAACTTCGGTGGCA
>JALRBB010000382.1 GCA_023257915.1 Quisquiliibacterium sp.
TCTCGATCAAGGATCTGTTCGATGAGGCCGGCCGCACCACGCTGGCCGGCTCCCGGGCGCTGGACGACGCCGCGCCAGCGGCTGCCGACTGCGCGGTCGTCGCGCGTCTACGCGCCGCGGGTGCGGTGATCATCGGCCGCACGAACATGACCGAGTTCGCCTACTCCGGACTTGGCCTGAACCCGCATTACGGCACCCCGCGCAACCCCTGGGATCGGGGGGTTGGCCGCGTGCCGGGCGGCTCGTCGTCCGGTGCGGCCATCTCGGTCACCGACGGCATGGCGGCAGCCGCAATCGGCACCGACACCGGCGGTTCGGTCCGCATTCCTTCGGCGCTTTGCGGGCTCACCGGCTTCAAGCCGACGGCGCGCAGGGTGCCGATCAGCGGCGTGGTTCCGCTGTCGCACAGCCTCGATTCGATCGGACCGCTGGCGCTAAGCGTCGCCTGTTGTGCGCTGCTCGACGCGGTGATCGCAGGCGACCAGCCGCGCGCACCGAGCCCGGCGATGCTGCGCGGACGACGTTTCTGGGTTCCGCGTGGCCTCGCATTCGACGGCGTCGATAACGCGGTAGGCACCGCATTCGACGATGCCTGCCGCCGACTCACGGCCGCCGGCGCAAATCTGGTCGACATCGACATCCCGGAATTCGCAGATCTGGCACGCATCAATCGGCAGGGCGGATTCGCGGCTGCCGAGGCCTGGTGGTGGCATGCGGATCTGATCGCACGCCGGGAAGCCGACTATGATCCGCGGGTCGCTTCGCGGATTCGCCGCGGTCAATCGATCAGCGCAGCCGACTATCTGACATTGCTGCAAGAGCGTGAACGCTGGGTTGCCGCGGTTCGCTCGCGGCTGCAAGGCGACCTGCTGCTGATGCCCACCGTGCCGGTGCTTGCGCCGGAAATCGGACCGCTGGAGCGCAGCGACGAGGCTTACGGCACAAGCAACCTGCTACTGCTGCGCAATCCGACCCTGATCAACTTCCTGGATGGCTGCGCATTGAGCTTGCCTTGTCACGAGCCCGGCGGTGCGCCGGTCGGGTTGATGCTGGCCGGCTGCAACGGACAGGACCAGTCGGTGATTGATGCCGGAGCGGCGATCCAGTCACTGCTGCCAGGCGCCGCCTGAACCGGCGCGGCCAGCCGCCGATCAGCGCCTTGCCGCCTCGACCGCCGTACACAAGGCGGTCAACTCGTCGACCAATCGATCGGACGGACGCAGCAACGCGCGCCCAAGCACTGCAAAGCGGATCGATCCGCGGGGCGTGAGGACTCCGATCGCGTCCCAGATAGCGCGATCGGCCTGCGGCTCAAAGGCCAGGATCAGCGCGGGATTGGCAGCCAGCACCGACTCCACGCCGACCTGCGGTGCGGCGAGCGCGGATCCGCCAAACAGATTGACCGCCCCGCACAGCCTGAGTGCATCGCCGATCGTGTCGCGATCCGACAGCGAGGTCAGCGGCCGGCTCCAAGCCTGCACGAACACCGGTACCGGCTTGCGGGACCCAAACTCCTCGCGCAGCGACTGAACCGTGGCACGCACGCGTGCGGATCGCTCGAGCCCGATCTGCGGACTTGGCGAGACGCGGGCAAACCGCTCCAGAGTGCTCGCGATCGCCTCGAGCGAACGAGGCTCGGATACAAACACGTTCAGACCAAGTTTCTCAAGCCGATCCAGTCGCCCCCGATCCGCGGCCGCGCCCCACATCACTACCAGATCGGGCTGCAACGCCAGCAAGCGCTCGGGATCCGGCGCGGGATGCGCATTCAGACGCGGCAGGCTGGCTGCATGCTCCGGAAGATCGCTATGCAGATCGACTGCCACCACCTGCCCGCCGGCGCCAGCGGCAAACAGCAAATCGGTCGCATGCGGTGCAAGCGACACGATCCGGGTTGGCGAGGCCGCCAGACGAAGCTCACGTCCGCGATCGTCGACGAGGGTCACTGAACCCGCCGGCGCCGACGCGAGCACTGCCGACATCGCCAGCAGACCGCGCGCGACCAACCAGATGCGCTGACGCACCGACGCAATTCTTGTTCCAACGATCAAGGCGTCCTCAGGCGGATACCAATGAAGATGCTGCGTGGCGGCATCGCATAGCCGCTCGCGGTCTGATAGACCTTGTCACTGAGGTTCGCAAGGCGCGCGAATCCTTCGATTTTGCGCGAGAACGGATAGGCGGCGTTCAGATGCATGACACCGTAACCAGCAACCGACTCGCCAAGGCTATCGAGCCTGCGCGACTGCAGCAACCAGTTCACCCCGATGCGGCCGGCCCCGAGTTGCCAGTCGGCACCCACCGACGCATAACGCCGAGCGCGCCGCGACAACTGGCTCTCGCGGATTTCACCGCTGGCAGCATCGACTCGCTCGCCGCGCGGATCCTGCAGGGTCGCTGTGGCTCGCAAAGTCAGGCGGCCCAGCCGCTGAGAGCCGTCCAGGGCAAGACCGCGCACGCGCGCCGACTCGATGTTCTGCGGCGTGTAGAACGTATCGAGTTCGATGGCATCCCGAATCCGGCTCGCAAACGCAGTGGCGCGCAGCAGCGAGCTTCCATGCCGATACTCGGCTGCAGCTTCCAGGCCGCGGGAGCGCTCCGGACGTAGATCCGGATTGGAGCCGAAGGGACTGAACAGATCGTCGAAGGTTGGTGCCCGGAACGCGCTGGCCAGCGAACCACGCAGCAACCAGCGCTCGGTGAGCTGATAGCCGTATGCGACAGTGCCGGTCGGCTCGCTGCCGAACGCCTGGATCGCGTCTTGCCGCGCCTGCACACGCAACAGATGCTCACGCACCGCAAGCTCGTAGCCGACAAACAGCGAGTCGGTGCGGCGCGAATCGCGCAGATAGGCATATGGCCCGGTCACGACGCCATCGCCGGACAGACGCTGCTGCATCTGTTCCAAGCCAAACAACAGGCGTCCGGCGGGCAAGCTGACACGGTTGAGCCAGGCCATCGACACGGTGTCCGCGTTCGGCGCAAAGGTGAATGCATCGAATCGATACTCGATGCGGGTCTGGCCGAGACTGAGTTCGGTCTGCCAGGCGGGAGCGAGCCGGCCCCTCAGAAACCCGGTTGCAGCCGACGTGCCGTAGCGCATGCGCGCCTCCTGCGGTAACGACCAGGCGTCGTCATAGTCGACCCGTCCGCGGGTCGACAGCAGGTTCGCACCGAGTTGCCAGTCGCCTGGCAGCGTCTGGCGCAGCGATGCGTTCGCGCTGCGCTGCGCGTTGCGGTCGCGATCCTCCTGATAGTTCGGGCTGCCCGGCATCGAGATCTCGTAACCGCCGGTGCGATCTGCCGACACCCCGATCGAGTAACGCGTCG
>JALRBB010000402.1 GCA_023257915.1 Quisquiliibacterium sp.
GGGACACAGAGCGGCGGCATCGCCATCGAACTCACACAGAAACAGCAGCATGTTGGGCTCGAAGGGAATATCGCGGCAGCTTTCGGGCAAAATACGCACCGGCGCATCGGGATAACCCGTGTGCCAGCCGGTGTCGTTACGCAGTCCGTTACGCGACTCGAGCACGATCGGAGCGCGGGTCGGCTTCTGGCCGAAGTTCGGCGTACCTGCTTTGTAGAAGTCGGCGCTAAAGCCACCGCCCTGGATCATGAAGTTGCCAATGACGCGATGAAAGATCGTGCCGTCATAGTGCTTCGAGTTCACGTATTCGAGGAAGTTGGCCACGCTCTTGGGCGCCTTGTCCGGGTACAGCTCGACGACGATCTCGCCCATCGAGGTCTTGATCGCCACTTGCGGGTTGGCCGCAGCGACGCCTTCTTCGACGGCGCTCAGCGCCACCAGCATCGCGCCGATCAGGGGAAGCTTCTTGAACATTTCGGATCTCCGAGGGGGTTGGAATATGGTTGAAGTCGCACCGCAGCCTGGTGGCTCAGCGCGTCGCAGGCAAGGCCTGCTTCAAAAAGTCGCGCGCCAGTCCGAGGCGCTGGCGCGTGCTGTCGCTGCGCGGATCGAGTTGTGCCGCGCGCTCGTAAGCACGCAAGGCCATCCGGGCGTAGACATCGCCAAGGTTCTCGTGGGCGAGCGCATATCCGGGCAGGGCGGCGACCGCTTTTTCGAGCGCGACTCGGGCCTTGTCGAGTTCTCCGCTAGCCGCATAAACGACCGCAAGGTTGTTGTACGGCTCTGGCAATTCGGGAAAGTCGCGAGTCATTTCCTCGAAGACCTCGGCAGCCTCGGAGGTTCGGTTGCGATCGGCAAGGTTCACGCCATACAAAAAGCGCAGCTGTGCGTCCCGCGGCGAGACTTTCAGGGCGACCTCCAGAACCTTGAGCGCATCGTCGGATTTGCCTTCGCGCATCAGTCGGATCGCCTGCTCGGCTGCGGTCGCTGCCCGGGCGGGGTTCGACGAGCGGGCTGCGGCCTCGGGCGCGAGCAGACCGCCGTCGGGCTTGTCGGGGAGCAGCGCCGCCGGAGCCTGCGGAATCGTGGGCCGCGCGCGCTGGGCAGCGACCGGTACAGTCAGCGTCATCAGGGATAGGCCAGCCACGACGGCGGCGATCCGCCAGCTCGCGATCGCCGTCGGCAGTTGCGCCCGGCGGGCCTTCGCAGGGCCGTCGGCCTTGGGGCCCGGTGCTATACTCGATCGCATCCCGCCATTCTAGCAATCGCGCCGGGTGCGTCCGCGCCCGCCGGTCGGCAGTCGGGTTGCGGCCAATCTCCTGGCCACGGGTAGCTCGCCTCGTGAGGGGTCGGCTGCCAGTCGCCCAGGGACCTGCCGATTGCCTTGCACGCCTTGTCCGATGCTTCGAATCTACAACTCGCTGACCCGCCAGAAGGAAGAGTTCGTTCCGCTCGAGCCGGGCCGCATTCGTCTGTATGTCTGCGGCATGACGGTCTACGATTTCTGCCATGTCGGCCATGCGCGCGTCATGGTTGTGTTCGACGCGGTGCAGCGCTGGCTGCGCGGCTGTGGCTGGCAGTTGACCTATGTCCGCAACATCACCGACATCGACGACAAGATCATCCGACGCGCCGTCGAAAATGGCGAAACCGCCAGAGCGTTGACGGAGCGCTTCATCGGCGCAATGCACGAGGACGCCGATGCGCTCGGCGTACAACGTCCAGACCACGAACCGCGCGCTACCGAGTATGTGCCGCAGATGCTTGGTCTGATCGAGTTACTCGAGAAAAACGGCTACGCCTATCGGGCTGCCGACGGCGACGTGAACTACTCCGTTCGTCGGTTTTCCGGTTACGGCAAGCTGTCGGGCAAGTCGCTCGACGATCTTCGCGCCGGAGAGCGTGTGGCGGTGGCCGACGCCAAGCAGGATCCTCTGGACTTCGTTCTGTGGAAGGCTGCCAAGGCTGACGAACCTGACGAGGTCAAATGGGCTTCGCACTATGGAACTGGTCGGCCGGGCTGGCACATCGAGTGCTCGGCGATGTCCACTGCGTTGCTGGGACGCACCATCGACATCCATGGTGGTGGTGCCGATCTGCAGTTTCCGCATCACGAGAACGAGATCGCGCAAAGCGAGGGCGCCAATGGCTGCCAGTTCGTGCGCTACTGGATGCATAACGGCTTCGTGCGCGTCGATGACGAAAAGATGTCCAAGTCGCTGGGCAACTTTTTCACGATTCGCGAGGTGCTGCGCAAGTTCGACGCCGAGGTGGTGCGCCTGTTCATTTTGCGCGCGCACTACCGTAGTCCGCTGAACTACTCGGATGCCCATCTGGAGGACGCACGCGCCTCGCTGCTGCGCCTGTACAACGCGCTGTCAGAAACCTTCCGTGGTGAGCTGGATGCGGCCAATCTCGACTGGTCGCAGCCCGCCGCGAGTCGCTTTCGTGCGGCGATGGAGGACGACTTCAACACGCCGGAGGCTCTGGCAGTGTTGTTCGAGCTGGCCAATGAACTGAATCGCAGCCGCGAGCCAGCCGTGGAAACGCTGCTCAGACAGTTGGCCGGCCTGCTCGGATTGCTCGGCAAGGACCTGACGCAGGCGCGCCGCAGCGGTCTGCTCGGCAGCGATGCGAGCGCTGACGCCGGCCTGAGCGATGCGCAGATCGAGGCAGCGATTGCCGCGCGCGCGGCGGCCAAGAAGGCCAAGGACTATTCCCAGGCAGACCGGCTTCGCGCCGAACTGCTCGAGCAGGGCGTCATGCTCGAGGACACGCCGCAAGGCACCGTCTGGCGACGCGCTTGAAACCGTTCTGGATCCATTCCGGCCTTGCGCTGCTGGATGTCGACGAACACGGTGGTCTGTTGATCACCGATGACTTCCTGCGCGCCTACCTGCGCCGCCCGGAGCTTGAGCTGGTCGATGAGTCCTGCGATGCCGAGCGTGCGTTGCACGCGGCGTTGCTGGCCGATCCGAGAGCTGCGATTGCCCAGGCTCAGATCGATGCGATGCTGGATGCCGACGTGCGTGAGAACTGGCGTCTGTTCCTGCGGCTTCGCGCACGCCTGCTGACGGCCACGAATCTGCAGGCAGCCTATTTGCAGCTGTTTGCCGACGCGCAGCGCGATGGCCGCATCGACATCCCGCCGCTCTTTGCGGACCAGTTCGCGCAAATCATCATGCACCATGTGCTCGCCGGTTGTGAGGACGGTCTGATGCTTCGCGTTGCCGAGTTGTGGTTTCGCGAACAGCGGGTGTCGATCGACGACGCCCGGGTCGTTCTGGCAGATCGCGACACCGTCGAAGGGCGTGTGAACGACCAGGGGCTGGGAAGCATCGGCAGGCTGCTCGCGCAAGGCAATATCCGTGCGCGCGGGGTTGACCTGGATGTGCTCGACCAGAGCAACGCGCAGCAATACTTCGGGCGCGACGAGTTGCATGACTTTGCGTTCGAGATCACCTACGGGCGCAAGTCGTCGCAGCTGTTTGCGGATCTTCTCGCACGCTGGATTGGCCATTTGATCGGGGTTGCCGTTCGGGTCACGCCGCTGGCCTCGATCGACGACACCCGTTGGCGCTGGCATGTCGGCCTTGATGCGCAGGCCTCCGGGCTGCTCGACAAGCTGTATCGCGGGGATGGCCTGACACCGGACGAACACCGCCGCATCCTGTTGCTGCTGCGGCTCGACTTCGACAAGCTGTCCGAGCAGCGTCATGAAGTTGCCGGAAAACCGGTCTACCTGGCGCTGGCGATGGACGAGGAAGGGGTGTTGCGCATGAAGCCGCAAAACCTGCTGTTCAATCTGCCGGTAGCGCAGCAGTGAGCCTGGCCGTCAAGCCGCATTACTGGGAGCAGGCGCGCCGCGCACTGGCGCGTCGCGATCCGGTGATGCGAGCCGTGATCCGTCGTTGCGGCGATGCCCATCTGGAGCCTCGTGGGGATGCCTTTCTGACACTGGCCCGGGCGATCGTCGGTCAGCAGATTTCGGTCAAGGCTGCGCAATCAATCTGGAATCGGCTCGCGGCGAGTGCCCGGGAGATGACGCCGCAACGCGTGTCGCGCATGCGTCCGGCGACGTTGCAGTCCTGCGGTTTGTCTGGGCGCAAGGTCGACTATCTGCGTGAATTGGCGAAAGGTTTTCGCGACGGCGAGGTCGATCCCTCGGGATGGAGCGATCTCGACGATGATTTGGTGATTGCCGAACTGGTTCGGTTGCGCGGGATCGGTCGCTGGACAGCCGAGATGTTTTTGATATTCAATCTGATGCGACCCGACGTATTCCCGGTCGACGACATCGGCGTGCTGCGCGCGATCGCGCTCAACTATGCTGATGAGATCGACGGACAAGAGCTGCAGTTTGCAGGCCGCCAGTCGCGCCAGGCCGCGGCTCAGATCGCAGAGCGCTGGCGACCGTGGCGCAGTGTCGCCACGTGGTACCTGTGGCGCAGCCTGGATCCGGTGCCGGTGGAGTACTGATCGGCGGAGACCCCATGAAGACGACATTTCTGGATTTCGAGCAACAAATCGCTGATCTCGAAGAAAAGATCGACTCGCTGCGCTTCGTGCAGGGCGAGTCAGCAGTCGATATTGCCGACGAGATCGATCGGCTGCGCAAAAAGAGCCAGACGCTGGTCAAGGACACCTACGCAAAGCTTTCGCCCTGGCAGGTGGCGCAGGTTGCGCGGCATCCGCAGCGCCCTTACACGCTCGACTACATCGACGCGATCTTCACCGATTTTCACGAGATGCATGGCGATCGCAGCTACGCCGACGACCCATCGATAGTCGGCGGACCGGCCCGTTTCAATGGCCACGCGGTGATGGTGATCGGCCATCAGAAGGGGCGCGACACCAAGGAGCGGGGCTTTCGCAATTTCGGCATGCCGCGACCCGAGGGCTATCGCAAGGCCTTGCGTCTGATGAAGACTGCCGAGAAATTCGGCATGCCTGTATTTACCTTTGTCGACACGCCTGGCGCGTTCCCGGGCATCGGCGCCGAGGAGCGCGGTCAGTCCGAGGCGATCGGCCGCAATCTGTTCGAGATGTCTGCGTTGCAGGTTCCGATCGTCACGACGATCATCGGCGAAGGCGGCTCCGGTGGAGCGCTCGCGATTGCAGTGTCTGACATGACGCTGATGCTGCAGTACGCGATCCTGTCGGTCATTTCCCCGGAGGGATGCGCGGCGATTCTCTGGAAGAGCGCCGAGAAGGCGCCGGAAGCAGCCGAGATTCTGGGAATCACCGCACATCGGCTCAAGGCCCTCGGCCTTGTCGATCGAATTGTCAATGAGCCGCTGGGCGGCGCGCATCGAGACTCTCGTCAGATGGCGCAGTTGCTCAAGCGTGCTCTGGGCGACGCATTACGTCAGTTCCAGGACATCAAGCCTGCCGATCTGATCAGGCAGCGCCAAGAGCGGATCATGGCCTATGGCAAGTTCAAGGAGATCGCCGGCTGAGCTCGTGCAGGCGCTGCAACAGCGCCTGTCACACGGCACCCGCTGGCTGGTCGCATACAGTGGCGGCCTCGATTCCACGGCCTTGCTGCACGCAAGCTGCGCGCTTGCCGATCCGGCCCGGGTCCTTGCGCTGCATGTGCATCATGGTCTGCAGCCGGCGGCAGATGCCTGGCCGGCGCATTGCGACGCGCAGGCTAGCGCGCTCGGAGCCGCCTTCGAATGTATTCGTCTGCAAGGCGCGCCGGCGCCTGGTCAGAGCCTGGAGGCTTGGGCTCGCGAGCATCGCTATGCGGCGCTGGCCGCTGCGGCCCGACGGCATCGGGCTGATGCAGTGCTGACCGCGCATCATGCCGATGATCAGATCGAGACCATGCTGATGCGCCTTGCGCGCGGCAGCGGCATCGACGGCCTTTGCGGCATCGAACCGGACACCGTGTTGCATGGCGTGCGTGTGCTGCGGCCCTGGCTCGAGTTCCCGCGTGCGGTACTGCTCGGCTATGCGACGCAACACCGCCTGCAATGGGTGGAAGATCCGAGTAACCGGGATCTGTCGCGGACACGCAATGCTCTTCGCCACGATCTGCTGCCAGCTTTGGACGCGGCCGATCCGGGCTTGCGCGAGCGCCTTTGGCAGGCACTGCCCGCATTACGTCAGGCACGGGCCGATCAGCAGGCGCAAGCTTGGCGTGATCTGGAGGCGGCGCGGACCGAGGCGCGCGGTTGCATCGGTGCAACGGCTGACGATCCGCCGGCCCTAAACCGACGCGTGCTGCGCACGCTGGTGCCCGAGCGCTGCAATGCGGTGCTGCGCCTTTGGTTGCGCAAGGCCGGTCTGGCCATGCCGTCCCGGGCAAGGCTGGCGCAGATGCGCTTGCAACTGGTCGAGGCGCCCGGTGCGCATGGGCGGGTTGCGCATCAGGACAAGATGCTGGTGCGCGATCGTGACCAGATTTGTCTGCTCGAGGCAGCGCAACTTGCCGCAGTTCCGGTCGCAGGCATGTCGCTGCGATGGAGCGGGCAGACCAGTCTCGCGTTGCCGGGCGGGCATGGTTATCTGCTGTTCGAGCCGGTCGAGGAAAGCGACAACGGCGCTGCGGTCAGTGCAAGCTGGCTCGCGCGGCAGACGATCGAGATCAGCGCCGGAGGGCGTCCGCAAGCGCGCATCAGGCCGCGTCCTGGTGGCGTCTCACGCACGCTGAAAAATCTCTATCAGGAAGCCGCGGTGCCAGCCTGGATGCGGCCGTCCCTGCCGCTGGTGCATGTCGGCGGGCGCCTACTCTACGCAGCAGGCATTGGCATGGACTGCGATAACGCCTGGCCACGTGAGGCGCCATGCGTGCGTCTGCGATGGACTAGCGATGCGCCGACGCTCAAGCTTGCGGCCAGCCCTGCAGCAGCCCTCTGAGCGCAGCAACGAACGCGAGCGGCTGGTCGATCATCACGTGATGATCGGCTTGCGGGATCTCGATCATCGGAGAGCCGACGGGTGCCAGGCTGCGTGCGTACTCGATCACTTTCGGACCGACGAGCCCCGAGCGTGAGCCCCAGATCAGTGCGATCGGGCAGCGCGCACCGGCCAAATCCTCGCTCGGACTACCCATCCGGTACCCTTTCCACATGAATGGATCGAAGCACCAGGTCCATCCGCCCGGACTGTCGTCGCTCGCCTGTACCGCACGCAGCGAGGTCCGCGCGATGTGATCGACGATGTACAGATGTTCGCAGGCTTGCACCGGCATCAGCCGAAACCGCATGACCGCATCCTCGAAGCTTGGATACACCCGCAGAGGCTTGAGTTCCCTTGCCTGGCGCGCCTCTTCGAACTGTCGGCGCTGATCGGGAGTGCGCATCGGGGAGTCGACAATCACTGCTGCGCGCAGCCGCTCACCGTGGCGTGCCGCGCAGGCCATCGTCGGGAAGCCCCCGAACGAATGCCCGACGAACACAGGCTTGAGCGGCGCATCGAACAGGCCCTCGAGTTGCGCAATGCCCAAGGCCTCGTCGATAAAACCGTCCAGCTTGTAACTTCCGGTCTCGCGCCAGTCGGAGCGGCCCATGCCCGACCATGAGAAGGCCACGACACGAAACTGATCGGCAAAAAACGGTGCGATGAAACTCCACCAGCGCGCATGCGCGCCGTTGCCGTGCATCAGCAGCAGACCAGGCTTGCCGCGTTCGCCCCAGGTCAGGGTTTCAAGGCGCGCGCCGGCGACCTCGTGAAAGCGGGTTTCTGGTTCGGTCGCGAGGGCTTCACGGAACCAGGCTGGGGCCGGCGGTTGCCGCCCTTCGAGTGCGGCGAGAAGTCCGCCGCCATGGGATTCGGTCATGGGGTGTCGCGAGTCGGCGTGAGCGTCAACCGGATTATCAGGAGTTTGTCGGACAATATCTTTTGTGCAGCGCATCAAGTATAATTGAGGGTTTTTCGCTTGCCCGAATTGACGGGATTTTTGACGGGATTGCGGAGATGGGCCTGATCGTTCACAAATATGGCGGCACCTCGATGGGCTCGGTTGAGCGCATCCAAAACGTCGCGCGGCGCGTCGCCAAATGGCATGCGGCCGGACACCAGATGGTCGTCGTTCCCTCGGCGATGTCGGGTGAAACCAATCGCCTGATCGCGTTGGCCAAAGAAATTCATCCGCAGCCCGATGCTCGCGAGCTCGACATGATCGCGTCCACCGGTGAGCAGGTTTCGGTCGGGCTGCTGGCGATGGCGCTCAAGGCCATCGGTGTCGACGCAGTCAGCTATGCCGGCTGGCAGGTTGCGGTGCGTACCGATAATGCGTTCACCAAGGCTCGCATCCAGTCGATCGACGACGCCAAGGTGCGCGGTGATCTCGATGCAGGCCGGGTGGTGATCATCACCGGGTTTCAGGGTGTCGACTCAGGCGGCAACATCACGACGCTCGGGCGTGGCGGCTCCGATACCTCGGCGGTCGCGGTCGCGGCGGCGCTCAAGGCTGATGAGTGCCTGATCTATACCGATGTGGATGGGGTCTACACCACCGATCCGCGCATCGTTCCGGAAGCGCGCCGGCTTGAGAAGGTTACCTTCGAGGAAATGCTCGAGATGGCCAGCCTCGGCTCCAAGGTGCTGCAGATCCGTTCGGTCGAGTTCGCTGGCAAGTACAAGGTCAAGACGCGGGTGCTGTCCAGCCTGACACCCCCCGACATTTCGTTGGCCGAAGAGGCCGTTTCAGGCACGCTAATCACGTTCGAGGAAGACGACACCATGGAGCAGGCGGTCATTTCTGGTATTGCGTTCAATCGCGACGAGGCCAAGATCACCGTGATGAACGTGCCCGACCGGCCCGGCATCGCGTTCCAGATTCTGGGGCCGATTGCTGAGGCGAACATCGACGTCGACATGATCATCCAGAACGCCAGCAATGATGGCACGACGGATTTTTCGTTCACGGTGCATCGCAACGAATATCAGCAGGCGCTGGACGTGCTGAACACCAAGGTGCGCGACCACATCAAGGCCGGCGACATTGGTGGTGATGCGAAGATCTGCAAGGTCTCGGTCGTGGGAATCGGCATGCGCTCGCACGTGGGCATTGCGAGTCTGATGTTCCGTACCCTCTCTGAAGAAGGTATCAACATCCAGATGATCTCCACCAGTGAGATCAAGATCTCGGTTGTCATCGAAGACAAGTACATGGAGCTTGCGGTGCGCGCGCTGCACAAGGCATTCGGGCTCGAGCAGGCCGTCTGACGAGGCGAATCGCCCCATCTTGGGGCATGTCTTCTGGCGATCTTTAATAGCGTCGTACGAGATGCTATCGTTTGCCGATGACAGAAAAACCGGCCTTTTTCGATGAGATGTTCGATACGAGCGGCCAAGCTCGGCCGGCGTATCGCCAACTAGTCAACTGGCTCGAGAACGAAGACTTCAAGCGACTGATCCAGAAATCGGTCGACGCCGAGGCGTTCTTCCGGCGAACTGGCATCACCTTCAATGTCTATTCCCAGCAGGAGGCCGAAGAGCGGCTGATACCGTTCGACCTTCTGCCGCGGATCATTTCGGCGGCCGAGTGGGCTCGATTAACCCGTGGCATCGAGCAACGGGTTCGAGCGATCAATGCCTTCCTGCATGACATCTATCACCGCCAGGAGATCTTGCGCTCCGGGCGTGTGCCGACTGAACTGATCGCGCGAAACGCGGCGTTTGTTCCCCAGATGATTGGGGTCGATCCGCCAGGAGGCGTTTACACCCATATCGTGGGCGTTGATCTGGTTCGCACCGGGCCCGATGAGTTCTACGTGCTCGAGGACAATGCGCGCACGCCGTCCGGCGTCAGCTATATGCTCGAGAATCGGGAAACGATGATCCACATGTTTCCGGAATTGTTCTCCCAGATTCATGTGCGGCAGGTTAGCGATTACCCCACCCATCTGCGGCGATCACTGGTAGCCGCTGCACCCTCGGCGACTCAGGGCAGGGCGGTCGTGGCGGTCCTGACCCCCGGGATTCACAACTCGGCCTATTTCGAGCATTCGTTTCTTGCCGACCAGATGGGCGCCGAACTGGTCGGCCTGCCGTTCTCGGCGATCGCGCGGGATCCGGAAGTCCTGATCGTTTCCGGCAAGGGCCGCAAGGAACGCGCGGTGCCGCTCACCGCCGCCGCCCGCGACGCCCTGCGCGCCTGGCGCGAGGCCCGCGCCCAGTGGGTGAAAAGCCAGCGCGGCGGCCAGCGCTGGGCCT
>JALRBB010000425.1 GCA_023257915.1 Quisquiliibacterium sp.
TCCCCCGCGCGAAACGCCTTTCTCGCCCTTTTCCCGCCTCGCCGCCCAAGCACGAGAGTCCTCGTCGTCGATTGCGACAGAGCGCCGTGATCGCGGGACTCGAGGAACGGGAAAAGGTGACAAAGGTCGCTTTCGGAAAAAACGGTTTCAAAGGCGCCATCCTGGGTTTGTCGGGCGGCATCGACTCCGCGTTGGTCCTGGCGATTGCGGTGGACGCAATCGGTGCGGACAAAGTGCATGCGGTGATGATGCCTTCGCCCTACACGGCCGACATCAGCTGGATCGACAGCCGCGACATGGCCAAGCGCATGGGGGTGCGTTACGACGAAATTGCCATTGCGCCCTTGTTTGAAGGGTTCAAGGCCGCACTGTCGAACCAGTTCGCTGGCCTGCCGGAGGACACCACCGAAGAGAACATCCAGGCCCGCATCCGTGGCACGCTGCTGATGGCCTTGTCCAACAAATACGGCTCGATTGTTCTGACCACCGGTAACAAGAGCGAGATGGCGGTCGGATACTGCACGCTGTATGGCGATATGGCGGGCGGTTTTGCGGTCATCAAGGACATCGCCAAGACAATGGTTTACCGGCTTTCGCGGTATCGCAATACGGTCTCCGAGGTGATTCCAGAGCGCATCATCACGCGTCCGCCAAGCGCCGAGTTGCGCCCGGACCAGCTCGACCAGGATTCATTGCCCGAGTACGACGTGCTCGATGGCATCATGCAGATGTACATGGAGGAGAACCGCAGCGTCGCAGAGATACTCGCTGCAGGCTACTCTCGCGCGGATATCGATCGCGTTGTGCGTTTGATTCGTATCAGCGAGTACAAGCGTCGCCAGGCACCGGTCGGCATTCGTGTCACGCGGCGAGGCTTCGGGCGCGATTGGCGTTATCCGATCACGTCGAAATACCAGGATTGAACCGGATTCCAGGGCACAGGAGAACTCATGAAACGCATTACCGCAATCATCAAGCCGTTCAAGCTGGACGAAGTGCGAGAGGCGCTTGCCGAGGTGGGGGTCACGGGTCTGACGGTCACCGAGTGCAAGGGTTTCGGTCGCCAGAAAGGACATACCGAGTTGTATCGCGGCGCCGAGTACGTGGTGGACTTTCTGCCCAAGATCAAGGTTGAGGTCATCATTCCCGAGTCCAGTCTCGAAGGTGCGATCGATGCGATCTGTAAGGCGGCGCGCACCGGGCGCATCGGCGACGGCAAGATCTTTGTGTCCGCAGTCGAGCAGGTGATTCGGATCCGTACCGGCGAGACCGGCGAATCGGCGATCTGAGCGGCCACAGCGAGATCGGCGCGCCCTGCCTTGGCGGGGCGCATCTCCATGGAACGGTTTGATGTCGCGATCATTGGGGCCGGAGCGGCCGGCATGTTCTGTGCCGGCATCGTCGCGCAGCAGGGTGCTCGGACCGTTCTGATCGATCACGCGCAGCGCATCGGCGAGAAGATCCGCATCTCCGGCGGCGGACGTTGCAATTTCACGAACCTGCAGGGCGATCGGCTGGAGCGCTACGCCAGCGAGAATCCGCGCTTTGCCCGCACTGCTTTGCGCGAGTATCCGCCGAGCCGCTTTATTGACCTGGTGCGCAGCCATCGCATCGGGTTCCACGAGAAGCACAAAGGGCAGCTGTTCTGCGACGACAGCAGCGAGCAGATCATCACGATGCTGCGCGCCGAGACGCAGCGCGGCGCGGTGCAGTGGCGCACCGGCTGTGCGGTTCAAGAAGTTGTGCTTGAGCAGCGGGCCGCTGGCGATGCGGGGGCGTCTGGGCATCGATTCATGCTCGATACCGACAGCGGGCGCATCGCTGCCGACGCCCTGGTCGTTGCGACTGGCGGGCTGTCGATCCCGAAGATTGGTGCAAGCGACTTTGGCTTTCGTCTGGCGCGTCATTTCGGCCTGAAGGTCATCGAGCCGAGGCCTATCACCCCGACACACGCAAACCCGACGTCGAATACGCCGATGCGATCGAGACCGATCTCTCGCGTCGTGATTTCACGATCAACGCCATGGCGCTCGAGGTGACCTCGGACGACCCGACTCTCGTCGACCCTTTCGAAGGTGTGGCCGACTTGATGTCGCGCACTCTGCGCACTCCTCTCGATCCCGACATCAGTTTCAGCGACGATCCACTCCGCATGATGAGAGCGGCTCGTTTCGTCGCCAAATTGCAGATGACCCCCGTTCCCGAGTTGGTCGAGGCGGTTCGCCACATGAAGGATCGCCTCGAGATCGTGTCGGCCGAGAGAATCCGCGACGAACTCAACAAGTTGATCGTGGTCGACTCTCCCACGACCGGACTCTGGTTCCTCGTCGAAACCGGACTGGCCGATCTCTTCCTGCCCGA
>JALRBB010000109.1 GCA_023257915.1 Quisquiliibacterium sp.
TCGGCAAGACCGGCGTCGAGTTGTCCTACGAACAGGCTCTGCTGGGCAAAGTCGGTATCGAGGAGATCGAAGTATCGGCGGGCGGACGTACTGTGCGCTCGCTGTCCAGGACCCCGCCGGTGGCGGGATCGAACCTGCATCTGTCGATCGATATCGCGTTGCAGCAACTGGTCGAGCAATGGTTTGGCGACCGCCGCGGAGCCCTGGTGGCAATCGACCCCAAGACCGGCGAGGTGTTGACGATCGTCTCCAAACCGACCTTCGACCCGAACCTGTTCGTCGACGGCATCGATCCCCAGAGCTGGGGGGCGCTCAACACCGATCCGGACAAACCTCTGCTGAACCGGCCGCTGCGTGGCACCTACCCGCCGGGGTCGACCTACAAGCCATTCATGGCGCTAGCTGCGCTAAGCAGCGGCATTCGCACCCCACAAAGCACGATCAACGACCCGGGCTACTTTCAGCTCGGCGAACATCGCTTTCGCGACTCCAAGCCTGGCGGGCAGGGGGTTGTCGACCTGCACAAGTCGCTGGTGGTCTCAAGCGACACCTATTACTACAAGACCGCGTACGAGATGGGCGTGGATGCGATCCATGACTTCATGAAACCCTGGGGGTTCGGCCAGCTGACCGGCATTGATCTTCCCAATGAAACCACCGGCGTGCTGCCCTACAAGGACTGGAAGCTCAAGCGCTACCGCAAGAAGTGGTTTCCGGGCGAAACGCCCTCGATCGGAATCGGACAGGGCTATAACGCATTCACGATGCTGCAACTGGCGCACGCCACCGCCACACTGGCCAACGACGGGCAGCCGATGCGCCCGCATGTGGTGCGCAAGATCGAGGAGCCCGATACCCGCGAGCGCTATCCGGCGATGCAGGCGAAGGAAGCGAGCATCGTGCTCAAGCCGGATCATCTGCGACGGGTGAAGGCGGCGATGATCGACGTCAACCGCTTCGGCACCAGTCGGATCGCATTCGCAAACACCGAGTACGTCGCGGCCGGAAAGACCGGCACCGCCCAGGTGATCGGCATCCGACAAAATGAGAAATACGATGCCCGCAAGATCGCAGAGCGCCACCGGGATCACTCGCTGTACATGGCCTACGCGCCAGCCGAGGACCCGAAGATCGCGCTGGCCGTGATCGTCGAGAACGGGGGGTTTGGCGCGCAAGCCGCAGCACCGATCGCGCGCCGGGTATTTGACTACTACCTGCTCGGCAAGATCGGACCCGATCCGCTCGCCACGCACATCGCGGCACCTGCCGCGGCGTCGGCCGCGAATGAAGAGACTCAAGCGCGCAACCAGAGCGAGCAAAGCGAGGAATTTCGCGACGTGCCGGAACGCGACCCGCAGCCAGATGAATCCGGCCCCGACACACCGAGCGATCGATGAACATCGGAATTCGTGACCTGGCCAGGATTCTGCGCGCGCGGATCGCGGTCTTCGACCCGGTCCTGCTGGTCGCAATCGCGCTGCTGGCCACCTTGAGTCTGGTCACGATGTACTCGGCTGCCTATAATTTTCCCGGCCGCTTCGAGGGCCATCTGCGCAACCTGCTGATCGCGTTCGTGGTGATGTGGGCGGCGGCCAGCGTGCCGCCGGCATGGATGATGCGGGCAGCCGTGCCGCTTTTTATCGGCGGAATCGCACTGCTGGTCGCGGTCGCGCTGTTCGGCGACATCTCCAAGGGTGCGCGGCGATGGCTCAATCTGGGATTTGGCCGGATCCAGCCCTCGGAGCTTCTGAAGATCGCTACCCCGCTGCTGCTGGCCTGGTACTTCCAGCGCCGCGAGGGAGGGTTACGCTGGTTCGACTTCCTGATCTCGGCATGCCTGCTGGCGATCCCGGTCGCGCTGATCATCCGGCAACCGGATCTGGGCACTGCGCTGCTGGTGCTGGCGGCCGGCGGCACCGTGATCTTTCTGGGCGGCTTGAGCTGGAAGGTGATCGCCGGCCTGCTCACCGCAGGAGCGGCCGCGATGCCGCTGATCTGGACCCTGTTGCATGACTATCAGCGCCAACGGGTACTGACACTGATCGACCCGAGCACCGATCCGCTCGGCAAGGGTTTTCACATCATCCAGTCGACGATTGCAGTGGGATCGGGCGGCCTGTTCGGCAAGGGCTGGATGCAGGGCACGCAGGCACACCTGGAGTTCATTCCCGAGCGCACCACCGATTTCATCTTCGCGGTGTTCTCCGAAGAGTTCGGACTGCTCGGAAACTTGCTGCTGCTCGCGATCTACATGCTACTGATCACGCGCGGACTGCTGATCGCGGCGCGCGCCTCGAATGAGTTCACCCGACTGTTCGCCGGGGCGTTGACCTTGATCTTCTTCGTCTATGCGTTCGTCAACATGGGCATGGTGTCGGGCATCCTGCCGGTCGTTGGCGTGCCCTTGCCGCTGATGTCTTACGGCGGAACTGCAATGGTCACGCTCGGTCTGGGTGCCGGACTGCTGATGAGCATCGCCCGGCACCGCTCGCTGGTTCAGAGCTGAGCCGGTCAGTCGCCCGCCACCTTGAGCATGATCTTGCCGATGTGGGTCGAAGACTCCATTAGCGCATGCGCCTGTGAGGTCTGGTCCAGTTCGAACACCTGATGAATCACCGGCAGCATCTGGCCTTTCTCCAGCAATGGCCAGATCCGGCCGCGCAGTTCGTCAGCCAGCCTCGCCTTATCTGCCGGCGGACGGGCGCGCAGCGTCGAGCCGGTGTAGGTCAACCGCTTGAGCATCAGCGGCATCCAGTCGATATCGACCTTCGAGGGCTGCAGGAACGCGATCTGCACCAGCCGGCCCTCGAGCGCCAGAGTGCGCAGATTGCGCGCGATATAGTCGCCGCCCACCATGTCCAGGATCAGGTTCACACCGCGCTTGTCGGTCAGCGTGGCGATCTCCTGCACGAAATCCTGGTTGCGATAATCGATCGCGACATCCGCGCCGAGCGCCAGACAGGCCTTGACCTTGTCCTGGTTGCCGACCGTGGTGAACACCTTCGCGCCCCAGGCCTTGGCCATCTGGATCGCCGTGATGCCGATGCCGGACGAACCGCCGTGGACCAGGAAGGTCTCGCCCGCCTGCAGCCGGCCGCGCTCGATCACATTGGTGTAGACCGTGAAATAGGTTTCCGGCAGCGCCGCCGCCTGTAGCATCGTCAGACCGCTCGGAACCGGCAGCGTCTGCCCGGCGGGTACCGCCACATACTCGGCATAACCGCCACCGTTGGTCAGCGCGCAGACCGCATCACCGAGCTTGAACTGCGTCACACCTGCGCCCAGCGCAACCACTTGGCCAGACACCTCCAGGCCAAGATAGGGCGAGGCATCCGGCGGCGGCGGATAGTTGCCGCTGCGCTGCAACACGTCGGGTCGGTTCACCCCGGCGTAGGCGACGCGGATCAGCACCTCGCCGTCGCGGGCTTGCGGCACCGGGCCGGTCGCGGGAACCAGCACCGACGGGGCGCCTCCCTTGCCATGGTCGATGAAACGCATCGTCGCGGGAACGGTCATGCTGTGACTCCTTCGTCATTCAGGTGATGGGAACGATCCTCTATTGTCGCAGTTGCACGGCCGCAGACCGGAAATCTCGGCCAGCGCATTCCGCAAGTCGAGCCGCCATGGCGATCACAGCGTCGCCGCAAGCCGCTGACACGATAAGCTCAGGGTGCAGCGCGACCCCGCGCAAACCTTGCCCGCGTAGTGGGCGACCGGGTTCAGCCGAAGGAGATCCTCAATGAGCATGCTGCACAGTTTCGACGCAGGCGGATATGCATTCCTGCAAGGCGGGTTTCCGTATTCAGCCGGCGTGATTGCCTTGCCCGGCTTTGCGATCGTGCGCATGCGGCTGCAGCGCCCGATGCCGGTCGACGAAGGCTTCGCGCTGATTGAAGCTCAGCTGCGGGGCGCGAATCGCCCGCTGACTGCGTTTTGCGCGGCCGAACTACGCTCCCCGGAGCCATTCAGTTTTGCGGGTTTTCATGCCTTCAACGAAGGCTATGTCGCGGTGCTCACGCGCTGGGGCATCGTGCGTGACGGCCTGAACCCGGTCGCGCGCAGTAACGTCTGTCCACAGTTCGCAGCGCCTGCCCAGCCGGTGTTTCATGCGTTTTGCTACACCGTGA
>JALRBB010000190.1 GCA_023257915.1 Quisquiliibacterium sp.
CCAAGTCGCGCGAAGATCGAGATCAGCGACGAACCGAAGGCCAGGCCGATCAGCGGCTTGAGCACCGTGTGCAGATCGATCGTCTTGCCCAGACCATGCGGAGCCGAGCCCAGCAAGATGCCGTAGTAGCCGGCAACGCCCAGCAGGCCAAGGCCGACCACCAGCATGCCGGTGATGGCTCCGCCCTTGAAGGCGACGTCCAGAGCCTGGTTCAGACCTTGCGTGGCCGCCTGCGCCGTGCGGACGTTTGCACGCACCGAGACGTTCATGCCGATGTAGCCGGCCGCGCCGGACAGGATGGCGCCGATCGCAAATCCGGCGGCAGTGGCCAGCCCCAGGCCAGGTACGACCCAGATGATGATGAACAGCACCACGCCGACGATGCCGATCGTGCGGTACTGGCGATTCAGGTACGCCTTGGCACCGGTTTGGATCGCCGCGGCGATCTCCTGCATGCGGGCATTGCCTGCGGGTAGCGACAAGATCGAGCGACTGGTCAGGATGCCGTAGAGCACCGCGACCACACCGCAGATCAGCGCGAACCAGAGCCCTGCGTTCGAGGCTGATGACATGAAAGGAACCTCCCCCGTTGATTTAATTCGGAACTGTTTTATTGCCTGCTACCGGGCAAACCGCGAGATTCTCGCCAATCCGGACCCTAATTGGCAAGCGCAGTTGTGCAAAAACGCGAAACCTGAACCCTTGAGCCCTGCCAAGGCGAACAACGCGCCCGGTCACGCGTTGCTTCGATTGCCCCTTTCGGGCTCAGGAAAGGGCGTCGAATGCGCGCTTGCGAATTTCGTCAACCGTGCCGACACCTAAAATGCTGCGATGCTTCGGGGCCTGCGGGTCGCCGCTGCGGGCCCAACGGCTGTAATAGTCCACCAGTTGGGCGGTCTGCTGATGGTAGACCTCGAGCCGTTTGCGCACCGTCTCCTCGCGATCATCATCACGCTGGATCAGCGGCTCACCAGTCTCGTCGTCCTGGCCCTCGACCTTGGGAGGATTGAAGCGAACATGGTAGGTGCGGCCGCTGGCCGGATGCACGCGTCGCCCGCTCATTCTCTCGATGATGTCGGAATCTGGCACATCGATCTGCAGCACGAAGTCGATCTTCACGCCGGCCGCCTTCATCGCGTCAGCCTGAGGAATGGTCCGCGGGAATCCATCGAACAGGTATCCGGATGCGCAGTCCGGCTCCTTGAGGCGCTCCTGAACCAGCCTGATCACGATGTCGTCGGACACCAGGCCGCCAGAGTCCATGATCTTTTTGGCGGCAAGGCCCAGCGGCGTGCCGGCCCGGATCGCAGCGCGAAGCATGTCGCCAGTAGAAATCTGCGGAATGCCGAACTTTTCCTTGATGAAGTTCGCCTGGGTGCCTTTGCCTGCCCCGGGAGGGCCAAGAAGAATCAGACGCATGAAGACGACCTGCTTTCGTTGGTTCGAGTGGATGTCGATCGGCAGGGGCGCCTGAACGAAGCCGCCTCCGGACTGGAGAATACGCATCCCGACGGGAACTTTCGGGACCGTCAGGCTGACGAAAGTTACCGTCAAAGCCGGGCGACGGTCAAACCAGCCGACGCACCCGTTCCAGGTCCTCCGGGGTATCGACGCCAGAGGGTGGGGCCTGCTCGACGCGCAGCACCGCGATCCGGTAGCCATGCCACAGCGCACGCAGTTGCTCGAGCGATTCGAGCATTTCGTATGGCGAGCGCGCAAGACCCGGGTAGGCGCGAAGAAACCCGACGCGATACGCGTAAAGGCCGATGTGCCGCAACGGCAGCATATTTCGTATCGCCGCCGACATTGTGTCGGGCCGCTGGCTCGCCCCGCCGGCGAGATGGTCGCGATCCCAGGGGATCGGTGCTCGGGAGAAGTAGGCTGCGCATCCAGTGGCGTCGGTGACGACCTTGACCGTGTTCGGGTTCAGGTATTCGGCGAGTGTGTCGAGCGGGTGCGCGGCGGTCGCGATCGCGCAGTCAGACCTCGAGGCGAGCAGATCGGCGACCTCAGCAATCAGGGCTGGCGGTATCAGGGGTTCGTCGCCCTGAACGTTGACGACGATCGCCTCGTCCGGGAGTTCGAGCAATGTCGCTGCCTGCGCGAGGCGATCGGTGCCCGATGGATGGTCGGCACGCGTCATCACCACCTCGATGCCATGCTGGCGCGCGACCGCATCGATGGAGGACGCATCGGTTGCGATCACGACCCGGCGGGCACCCGACAGCCTGGCGCGCTGCGCGACCCGAACCACCATCGGCACACCGCCGATGTCGGCCAGCGGCTTGTCCGGCAGACGGGTCGACGCGAGTCTGGCCGGGATCAGAGCGATGAAATCGCGCATCTCTCGGACTTACTGCGCCGGGGCGAGCTTGCGGGCTTCGTCCTCGATCATCACCGGGATCGAATCCCGGATCGGGAACGCGAGCCGGTCATGCGCACAAATCAGCTCTTGTGCGCCGCGGTCGTACTCGAGCTGCCCCTTGCAGATCGGGCATACGAGGATGTCAAGAAGTCGATGGTCCATGCAGCCGCTCCTCGAGCCAGGCGAAAAAGTCCGGATCGATATGCGCACGCACATCCAGCATCCAGCATCTCGCATCGGCGAATGCCCGGCATTTTACGGCGTCCTTGGCGGTCATCACGACAACCGCTTCTGGCAACCCGGCGAGCCAGCGTGCGTCGATGCTGGCATGGTCAGCCAGCGGGTACTCCCGGACCGTCAGGCCCAGGGCCCTGAGGCTTGCGAAAAAGCGCTCTGGTCGTGCGATGCCGGCGACCGCCGCGATCGTCTTGCCGGCGACATGCTGCGCAAAGCGTCCCTGCGTCATCCCAGGCGTCGAAGTGCCCTGCGCGCTCACCTGGCGAAAACCGTCTGGTCTGACCTCGAATCCGAAGCCTGGCTGCCCCCGGCTGCAGTGCTCGGCAACCGCAGGCGGCAGCAAGTCGATGGCGTTGAGCAGGAAGGCATCGAGCGTGTTGGCTCGCTCAAGCGGCTCGCGCAGTGGCCCGGCGGGGAGCAGTCGGTGGTTTCCGACACCGCGGGCATCGAAGAGCGCGATTTCCAGGGTTCGCGGAAGCGCTGCGTGTTGCAGGCCGTCGTCGGAGATGACCAGATCGAGCTCGGGCTGCGCCTGCTCCAGCAGCGCCAGCGCTTCGGCGCGCCGCGTGGCCGCCGCGACTGGCAGTCCGGTTTCCACCGCAATCATGACCGGTTCATCGCCGTCGTGGCTGGCTTGTGAGTCCGGGCGCACGAGCCGTGCCCGGGTTGATCTGGCCCGGTAGCCGCGCGTGAGGACTCCAACCCGCCATCCCCGGCGTTGCATCTCGCTGGCGATCGCGATCACGGCCGGTGTCTTGCCGGTTCCGCCAGCAAGCAGGTTGCCAATCACGACGACAGCCGGGCGCTGATCGATCGCGCGTCGGGTCACGCGATGGAGCTGTCGACGCGCGATGACGGCAGTCAGCGCGGCCAGCGGCGTCAATGCAGATCGGAGCAGTATTTGTGCAATCGACGGGCGTTCGCTGAACCAGATCGCCAGCATCGTCCGCTCCAGGGCTGCTCTGAGCCGCTCCGAAATTTGCCGGATCATCCGGGGTTCGGGCAACGATTGTCGGCGAGCGTCATGACGCCTGGCGCTAGCGGCCGCCGGGGGCTTGCGCGGCAAAATTGACCCTGGCCAGCCCTGCCAGACGGGCCGCCTCGAGCACATTGACGACCGATTGATGCGTCGTGCCAGCATCGGCGTGGATCACGATGCTGGCCTGTTCATTGCCGGCCGCCGCTGCCCGCAGTTGCTCGGCCATGGCCGCCGGGCTGCTAAAGGGCATTGGCTTGCGATCAACCAGATAGCGCCCGTCTGCCGAGATGCCGACGATGATCTCGCGCGGCAGGTCGGCGGGTTTGTTCGCACCCGCCGATGGCAGGTTGACCTGTAACTCGGTGAATTTCGAAAACGTGGTGCTGACCATCAGGAAGATCAGGATCACCAGCAGAACGTCGATCAGCGCGATGAAGTTAATTTCCGGTTCGTCGCGGCGCACCGCCCTGCGAAAGTTCATGGTTGCGGTTTCCTCAGTCGCGCGGCGGTCTGGTCTGCTCGCCCTGCTTGCGCGATCTTGCGGCACCCCCTTGCCGGGTCGGCTGGGAGGCTGGGGCCGTCTGATGCGATGCCGTGTCCGAGGGCTGGTTGCGCAGCACCCGGATCGTGTCGATCAGTCGCAGTGACTGCTGTTCCATCTCGACCAGGTAGCTGTCGACGCGTGCACGGAAATGCCGATAGCAGATCATTGCCGGAATCGCGATCACGAGTCCGAATGCGGTGTTGTACAGCGCCACCGAGATTCCGTGCGCCAGTTGCTGCGGATTGGTGCCCGACGGGGCTTGCGCGCCGAAGATCTCGATCATTCCGACCACGGTTCCAAACAGCCCCATCAGTGGGGCCATCGAGGCGATCGTGCCGATTGCGGATAGATACTTTTCGAGCTGGTGCGCAACCGCACGGCCGCTTTCTTCCATGGCCTCCTTCATCACGTCGCGAGGCGCGAGTTCCTGGCGCAGTCCGCTGGCGAAAATCTGTCCGATTGGCGAGCTGGACTCCAGTCGTTGCACCATGTCTGGCGTGATCTGCCGATTCCGGTGCATGCTGAGCACTTCGTCGAGCAGCTTCGGGGGCAGGATCTTGTTGCGCTTGAGCGACACGAAGCGCTCCACGATCAGGGCGACCGCCACCAGTGACGTCAGGATCAGCAACCAAATCGGCCAGCCTGCGGCCTGGATCAGAGAAAACAAGGTCCGGTCTCCGGGGTGCGGTGCGCGCTTCGTGGGCGGATCGGCCTGGATGGCGCAATGCGGGGCGATACATGATCGGGCGCAGTCATTTTCAGGTGTTTCCGGCATTGCGAGCAAGTCGGGGTCGAGCCGGTATGATCCCGGGCACCTGGAATGCGAACTTTCAACAGAAGCTGTGGATAAGTCTGTGCAAATCCTCACAGCCCATTTGCGCAAACCGCATGAAATCTTGGGTTTGGACGGTTGCCTCAAATTTAATCACAGAAAAATCGTAGATAAATCAATGACTTGTGTTCATTTCTCGACTAGTTCATCTGGATTAACCCGGGGTGATCCGGCCCTGGTGCGGCATTGTGGATAGCAACTGGTCGCAAACCCGCATGGAAGCTGGATTTCCGCCGCAGGATTCAGCAACGACGCGGGAAATTCTGACGATTAGCCAGCTAAACCGCGCGGTTGCAGGGCTCTTGGATAGCAGCATCCCGCCCCTGCAGGTGCGGGGCGAAATTTCGAATTTCACGCGTGCCGCGAGCGGGCATTGGTACTTCACTCTGAAGGACTCCACCGCGCAGGTTCGTGCCGTGATGTTTCGCCATCGGGCGCAGTCGGTCGGCTTCGTGCCACGCGAGGGCGACAGCGTTCAGGTCAGTGCGCTGGCCGGGTTTTACCAGGCGCGCGGCGAGTTCCAGCTCAATGTCGAGGCGATGCGTCGCGCCGGAGCGGGCGATCTGTACCAGCGATTTGTCGAGCTGCGTGAGCGCCTGCGCGGCGAGGGTCTGTTCGACGAGGGACTCAAGCGCGAATTGCCGAGCCATCCGCGTTGCATCGGCATCATCACCTCGCTGCAGGCCGCCGCGCTGCGCGACGTGCTGACGACGCTGCGGCGACGGGCGCCGCAATTACCCGTGGTGATCTATCCATCCGCGGTCCAGGGTAGCGAAGCGCCTGCCGGCCTGATCGCGGCTTTGCATGTGGCGGCGCGTCGGGCGGAATGCGACGTATTGCTGCTTGTGCGTGGGGGCGGGTCGATCGAGGACCTGTGGGCCTTCAACGACGAGCGACTGGCCCGGGAGATTGCCGGATCCCCGATCCCGGTGGTCTGTGGCGTCGGCCATGAGAGCGACTTCACGATTGCCGATTTCGTCGCAGACCTGCGTGCGGCCACGCCAACTGCGGCAGCGCAGGCGGCTGTTGCAGACCGTCGGGACTCGCTGGCCTTGCTGCAGGCGATCGTCCGGCGCCTGGTGACCGCCGGGCGCAGAGCGCAGTTGACCGCGGAGCAGCGCGTCGACACCGCGGCGAGGCTGTTACGATCTCCAGCGGCGCGCTGGCAGCAGCGAGCCGGTCTGCTCAATGCGTTGGCGATGCGCCTGCGCGCCGCCGGGCGCCAGACGCTGTCGCTGAACCGACAGCGAACCGAGTCGCTCGGCCGACAACTCGTGGCTCCCGGATTACCGGCCCTGGACACCCGGGTCGACGCGCTCGGCAAAAGACTGGCTCGTGCTGCAGCAGTCGGCACGGTGCGTCGCCATGAGTTCTTGCAAGCCTTGTCCCACAAGCTGGATCTGGTCAGCCCGCAGGCGGTGCTGCAACGCGGATACGCGATCGTGCAGACCGATGCGGGTGATGTGGTGCGCTCGGCCCATGAGGTTTCCGCCGGCCAGTCATTGCAGGTGCAACTGGCTCGTGGTGCGCTCGATGTCGAGGTTCGCAGCAGCAGGACGTCAGCGCAGGACGATGCCTGAGCGTGAAGTCCTTGGCGGCAGACTGGCCATGTTGTGGGCTCGCCGGAAGCCTCGGGTAGAATTTGCGGGCATCGGACGCCCCGTCAGCGGACGCGTCCAAAATCTGCTCATCGATTTAACAAGCGATTGTTCATTCAACGAATCCAGAGGACCACGATGGAACACAGCCTGCCGCAACTCCCCTATGCCGTCGACGCGCTCGCGCCGCATATCTCCAAGGAAACCTTTGAATTTCACTACGGCAAGCATCATCAGGCCTATGTGACCAACTTGAACAACCTGATCAAGGGCACCGAGTTCGAAAATTCGAGCCTTGAAGACATCGTGCGCAAGTCCTCGGGCGGTGTGTTCAACAACGCTGCCCAGGTCTGGAACCACACCTTCTTCTGGAACAGCATGAAGCCTAACGGCGGCGGACAACCCTCCGGCGCGCTGGCCGATGCGATCAAAGCCAAGTGGGGCTC
>JALRBB010000239.1 GCA_023257915.1 Quisquiliibacterium sp.
GCAGTCGCGTACGCTGCGTCCCAGTGGTCCGATCGTATCGAGCGTCCAGCTCAATAGGCCGGTTCCGTGTAGGCTGATGCGCCCGTGAGTCACTTTAAGTCCGGTCAGACCGTTGAACGCACTCGGAATTCTGACCGACCCACCGGTGTCGCTGCCGATGCCGACCGGTGCCAGGCCTGCGGCTACCGCCACGCCAGTGCCACTCGATGAGCCGCCCGGCGCCCGATGCACCTTCAGGTCCCAAGGGTTCTGCGGTGTTCCCATGAGTGGGTTTGTTC
Organism: Quisquiliibacterium sp.; assembly: GCA_023257915.1. Classification (GTDB taxonomy): domain Bacteria; phylum Pseudomonadota; class Gammaproteobacteria; order Burkholderiales; family Burkholderiaceae_E; genus Quisquiliibacterium. Next base: position 279 of record JALRBB010000239.1, read on the forward strand.
CCCAACCACCGAATGCAAACTCGGTCATGTGGACCTTACCTAGTGGAACCATGCCAGCTGCCAGTAGGCGCTCGACGGTTGCGCTGGTTTGTGTAGCGACACGCGCTTCAAGGTGCCGCGAGCCGATCGTACAGACGCGTCCATCGATATCGAGAAGATCTTTGAGGACCACCGGGATCCCGTGTAGCGGTCCGAGCGGAAGACGAGCTGCGCGTGCCGCATCAGATGCTCGTGCGAGTGCTCTCGCCTCCTCGCCATAGACCTCGATAAATGCGTGCAGCTTGTGGTCGGCGCGCGCGATTCTTGAAAGCAGATGCTCGGTCAATTCGAGCGATGAGAAATCGCCGTTGCGCAGCGACTCGGCAAGTTGTGAAAGGTTCTGCCAGGCGATATTCATGGTCTTGTCCGTGTAGTGTTTGACTGGTTTTGCGCAAGGATAGGCGTCAAGTTTCGTTACTCTGTTCCGTCAGCATCTTGCGCAACTGCGCCTTGGCAATTTTCTCGAGCGTCGAGCGCGGAAAATCCTCGATCACGTGGACTTCGCGCGGCCGTTTAAAGTCGGCTAGTGCGGCAGCGCAACTTGCCTCGATCGTACGCACCAGCTCAGCACGTTGCGCTGGATCGCGCGAGGTGCAGGTCACGAAGACTACCGGGACCTCGTCGAGCATCGCATGCTGGCGTGCGACCACCGCAGTCTCGAGCACACCGGGCACCGTCATCACGACGCGCTCGATCTCAGAGGCGGCGACGTTCTCGCCGCCAACCTTGAGCATGTCCTTGGAACGGTCTGCGAAGTGGATCCAACCGGCTTCGGACAAGCGCACGCGATCGCCGGTGATGAACCAGCCCTGCTCATCGAACGACTCGGTGGTGGCTTTCGGGTTGTTCAGGTACTCGGCAAATAGCGACAGCCCGCGGATTCCGCGAATCTTCAGCTCGCCGGTCTCGCCCGGTTCGGCCTCGCGACCGTCGACTTCGATGCGGATCTCGTATTCGGGTGCCGGCAGGCCGCAGGACATCGACTCGTTGGGCAGATGCGCATGACCGATGATGCCCTGTGTGATCGTCTCGGTCATGCCCCACCAGCCGATCGTCTTGACCCGGTAGCGGGCGTCGGTGGGAGGCTCGCAAATTGCACTGCCCCAAAGTCGGTACTGATGCTGAGGCACGCCCACCGTCGCCAGTGCCCGCGTGACGAAGGGCACCAGCGAGGTCCAGGTGCAGCGTTCCTCGAGCGACACCGGCCAGAAGCGGCTTGCTGAAAACCTGGGCTGCACCACGGCGGTGGCACCGGCCCAAAGCGCAGCGAGCATCGAATAGGCCTGCGCATTGGTGTGAAACAGCGGCAGCGTCACCAGATGCACATCCTGCGCCGTCAGCGTCTCGTGCGTTGCATTGATGCGCGCGCCCCACAGCGCGTTGGCATGGGTCCACAGCACCCCCTTCGGGCGCGAGGTGGTGCCCGAGGTGTACTGCACGCTGAACGGTGCCAGCGGATCGAACGGGCGTGCGGGAAGCGTCGAGGGGTCGGCATCGATCGCGTCGAACGCGTCGGCGCGACCCGGGCGATTGCTTCCCGCATCCTCGCCGTTGTCGTCGCCAGTGACTGCGAGCCAGCGCAATCCGGTGCATGCACTTGCGACCAGTTGCGCGAATTTCGGTTGCGTGATGCCGGCCACCGCTTGCGCGTGTTCGGCAAAGTAGGTGAGCTCATCGCTGCTTGAGCGCGCGTTGGTGGTGACTGCGACCGCACCCATCCAGGCGCAGCCAAACCAGGCGAAGATCGCCTCCGGGCAGTTGTCCAGATGCACCAGCACCCGGTCGCCGGCACGGATACCGCGTGCATGCAGACCGGCTGCGAAGCGTGCGACTCGGTCGGCGAATTGCGCGTAGGTCCAGACCTTGCGCGGTGCATCGAATGGTCGCCAGACGAGGTACGGATGATCGGCACGCAAGCTCGCCTGCGCGCTGATCAGCGTGCGGATGTCTTGACCTGAGAAGGGATTCAGGTGACGGGAGGCCGTGCGTTGCATCGATGGGCGGCAGATCGGTTGCGACCCGACGCAGCTAACCATGCGGTGGTGAGGGCTGACAAGCGCTTGTGCGGGTGAGACACTGGACTTCGTTCCATGGATTGGAGGAACGCTATGAAAATTCCTTGGTTTCGCTGTTGCTTGCACCCATCGATGGTGTGACAGCGCTTCGGCTGCATGGTGCGGTCCGTGATCTCGCCGGCGTGCCGCTTGTCGATGCTCGCGTCGAGATCTGGCAGTGCGATCCGCTGGGCCACTACCACCATTCGCGCGATAGCCAGCCCGGGCAGCCTTGACGATCGCCCCGGTGCCCGAAGGCAAGGGCCTGGCTGCCCGCTTCGATATCCGGCTGGGCTGAGCCTCAGGGCCGGTAGGTTCCGCCGCTCCCCGGCGCGCGCAGCGGCGCGGCCAGATTCGCGAATTCGCACAGGTGCGCGCGCGTCTGACGCGGATCGATAATCTCCTCGATGCCGAATGCTTCGGCCGAGCGCAGCGGCGATTGCAGTGCCTCGAGCCGAGTCTCGATCTCGGCGCGTTTGGCGGCCGGGTCGGGGGCGGCTTCGATGACGGCGCGATACGCAGCCTCGACGCCACCGGCGATCGGTAGCGATCCCCACTGTGCAGACGGCCAGGAGTAGCGCATGAACGAGCGTGAGCCGTTGCGCTGTGTGAGCGCCGCCATGCCGAAGGCCTTGCGCACCATGACCGCGCACCAGGGCACGGTGCTGCGTCGCACCGCGGCCAGCGCCTGAGTTCCGTAGCGCATCACGCCGGATTCCTCGGCCTGCTTGCCGATCAGAAATCCGGGTATGTCGACCAAATGCACAACGGGCAGTTGGAAGGTCTGGGCGAGATCGATCATGCGTACCGCCTTGCGGCAGGCGTCCGCGGTCCAGGCACCACCGTAGTGGTAAGGGTCGCTGGCCAGGATTGCCACTGGCCAGCCGTCGAGTCGGGCCAGCCCGGTGATCACCGACTTGCCCCAGGCGCGACCGATCTCGAAGAAGCTGTCGCGATCGAGCACCGCCCCCAGGATGTTGCGCATCTTGTAGACCTTGCGCGCATCGCGCGGCACGATCTCGAGCAGTTCGGGCGCGGCCCGATCGGACGGATCGTCACAGGGCGTGCGCGGTGCGGCCTCGTGCACCGATGAGGGCAGGTAGGACAGAAAACGACGCGCGCGCTCGAAGGCCTCAGGCTCGCTGGCCGCCTCATCATCGATCGTGCCGTTCTTCGCGTGGATCGCACTGCCGCCGAGCTCTTCCTTGGTGAGCACCTGGCCGGTGCGCGCGACGACTGGCGGGCCGGCGGCGAACAACTGCGAGGTACCGCGCACCATCAGCGAATAGTGGCTGCCGCAGACCCGTGCGGCGCCCATGCCGGCAACCGAGCCAAGGCCCAGCGCCACCACCGGCACCTCGTCGAGCGCAGCGACCATATCGGTGAAGTGCACCGCCTCGGGCAGCGGTGTGCGTCCGCTGGTCTCCAGGTGTTTGACCGATCCGCCGCCACCGGTGCCGTCGACCAGCCGCACCAGCGGAATACGCCAGTTTGCGGCAGTGGCTTCGGCGAACGTGAACTTGTTGCGCAGTCCGCCGTCGTTGGCCCCGCCGCGCACCGTGAAATCATCGCCGGTGACGAACACCGGTCGGCCGTCGATGTTGGCGCGGCCGCAGACCACGTTGGCCGGCGTCATCGCGACCAGTCGCCCATGCTCGTCGTATTCGGGAAAACCGGCGATCGAGCCCAGCTCTCGGAAGCTGCCGGCATCGACCAGGCCGTCGACCCGCTCGCGCACCGTCAACTTGCCGGCCGCGCGATGGCGTGCAACCTTGTCAGGGCCGCCAAGGCCGCTTGCCAGTTCCTTGCGTCGGGCGAGGTCATCAAGTTCGGGTTGCCAGCTCACGTTGTCGCTCTCCGTGTTGCAAGCCTGTCGGGCTTGGGCATCATGCGTGCCGTATCGTTTCTCGCCTACACTCTACCCAACCTTCAAGGAGCCAGCCGATGCCGCGTTTCGCCGCCAACCTGTCGATGATGTACACCGAGGTGCCGTTTCTGGAGCGTTTCGGCGCCTGTGCGGCAGATGGCTTTCGCGCGGTCGAGTTCCTGTTTCCGTACGAGCATCCAGCGCAGGTGATCCGTGACGAGCTTGACCGTCACGGTCTGCAGCAGGTGCTGTTCAATGCGCCGCCGGGCAGTTTTGAGGCCGGCGAGCGCGGCATTGCGGGCCTGCCTGGGCGGCGCGACGAGTTTCAGCAGGGCATCGCCCAGGCGATCGAATACGCGAAGGTGCTTGGCTGTCCGCGTGTGCATGTAATGGCCGGATTGCTCAAGCGCGAAAGCGAATTCACCGCGCAGCGTGAGTTGTATGTCGACAACCTCGGCTGGGCAGCAAGGAAGCTGGGCGATGCGGGTCTGACGATGCTGATCGAACCGATCAACACCCGCGACATCCCGGGTTATCTGCTCAATACGCAGGCCGATGCGCATGCGATCGTCGAGCGGATCGGCGCCTCGAACCTGAAAGTGCAGATGGATCTGTACCACTGCCAGATCGTCGAAGGCGACGTGGCGATGAAGATCCGCAAGCACTTGTCGGGCGTCGGGCACATCCAGATCGCCGGTGTGCCGCAACGCCATGAGCCGGACATCGGCGAGCTGAACTATCCGTATCTGTTCGAGCTGCTCGATGAGCTGGGCTATGACGGCTGGATTGGCTGCGAGTACCGTCCCAAGGGTCGCACCTCCGATGGCCTTCGCTGGCTGCGGCCGTATCTCTGATCCGGCAGGCGCGTCGCGCTTGACGGTCTGACCCGACGCGCCCGCGCCGCACTCGGCGGCGATTCCCTCCAATCGGGCAAAATACCGGTTTTGGGAGCCATGCCGATGGGCAAGACCGCAGGTCCTGCGCTGTACCAGTCGAATCTTCACTCACTGCCGCTGCTTGGGCGCGGCAAGGTGCGCGACAACTACGCGGTCGGCGACGATCGCTTGCTGATCGTGACCTCCGACCGGTTGTCGGCCTTCGACGTCGTGATGTCCGAGCCGATTCCGGACAAGGGCAAGGTGCTCAACCAGATGTCGCAATTCTGGTTCGACATGCTGGCCGACGTGGTGCCGAACCATTTGACCGGAGTGGCGCCGGAAACCGTTGTCGCGTCTGACGAACTCGACCAGGTGCGCGGCCGTTCGATGGTGGTCAAGCGGCTGCAGCCGATCCTGGTTGAGGCAGTGGTGCGCGGGTATGTGATCGGTTCCGGCTGGAAGGACTACCAGGCCAGCGGCGCGATCTGCGGGATCAAGCTGCCGCCGGGGCTGGAGCAGGCGCAACAGCTCCCCGAGCCGATCTTCACGCCGGCTGCCAAAGCCGACATCGGCGAGCATGACGAGAACATCAGCTTCGAGGAAACCTGTGCGCGTATCGGCAGTGAGCTTGCTGGCCGGATCCGCGCGACGCTTGGCGCGGCGAACGTTAAAAAGCTACGCACGCTTAAGTTGCAGGTGTCTAGCGACGGGCGCCTGCGCGACCAGTACACGTACTGCGGCGCCGACCGCACGGGCCGGTGGTCTGCGGGTGGGGTGCAGTTACA
>JALRBB010000273.1 GCA_023257915.1 Quisquiliibacterium sp.
CGCCAGAGGCGATGCCAGCACCTCGGATTCCAGGCTCTGTCCGCCCCAGTGTCCAGCAAGCCGCGCCGATCGCACCGGCAATCCAGGGCGAAAGAGCGCCCCGCCCGGCGATCTCGGTCCAGCCTGCCCCGCGCGCGGCGCCGTCGGGAGGCTTCATCCCTCATGGTGGCGGTGGCGGAGCCCGGTTTAGCCCGCCGGTGTACGGCCCCGACCTGCGTCGCGCGGCCCCTGGCTTCAGACCACCGCATGGCGTTTCCACGCCGGCGGTGCGCTGGTCCTTTGACACACGTCATGGGCATTCGCATTTTTATCCGCGACCCGGGTACCAGGTGTCCGCACTACCGCATCGTCACCATCCGATCTTCCATCGCAACGAGCCTTACTTCTTTTACTCTGGCATTTGGTATCGACCTGCCTGGTACGGCTATACGGTCGTGCGTCCGCCGCTCGGCATCCTGGTTCCGCTGCTGCCCTCCTATTACTCGACCATCTGGATCGGCGGGACGCGGTATTACTACGCGAACGACGTCTACTACCTGCCGGCGGCCGGCGGCTACACCGTAGTCGAAGCCCCAAGCGGTACCGTCTCGCGCGTCGAACCCGCCCAGCCCGCAAGCCCTGCTTCTGCGACCGGCCCATTCGCCGACGGAACCTGGTACTGGTGTCAGGGCGCCGGCGCCTACTACCCATACGTTAGTGATTGCGAAGACGGCTGGGAGCCGGTTCCGGCGGTCCCTGCCGATCTGGGCGGATCGGCGGCGTCGTTTGCCCAGGGCACCTGGTACTGGTGTGACGAGTCAGGCAGCTACTACCCATACCAGAACGCCTGCCCGGGCGGCTGGCGCGCGGTCCCGGCTTCGCCGCCGGTATCGGATAGCCAGACGCCTCGCCAGTGATCGCAGCGTTTCACCCACTGCAATGAGCCGGGCTACTGCACCCGCGGCCTGAGGGGCAAGTCGGGGGGATACTCTGTCCCTGGCCAGACTTCATGCCCTCCCGGTTGATCGCGCTTGATGCGCAGCATCCTGGCGGGACTCGACCACGAGGAAACACTCATGACCCAATCGGCTCAATCGACCCATGCAGGTCGCATCGCACTGATCACCGGCGCAGCCACCGGGATAGGACGCGCGACGGCCATCGCCTTTGCGAACGCCGGTGCCAACCTGGCACTGGCCGACATTGACAGCGCACAGATGGACCAAACCCGCCGCCTTGCCGAACAGGCTGGCGCCAAGGTGCTTTGTCTGAGCGCCGACCTGTCGTCCACGGCCCAGGTCGAACGGATGGTTGCGCAGACCGTCAGCCGTTTCGGGCGGATCGACTGCGCGTTTAACAACGCGGGAATCTCCGGGGAAATTGCGCCACTGGCCGACAGTAGCGAAGACAACTGGGACACCGTCATCGGCATCAACCTGAAGAGCGTGTGGGCCTGCATGAAGTACGAGATCCGGCAGATGCTCACGCAAGGCGCAGGCGCGATCGTGAACACCGCATCGGTGCTCGGCCTGGTCGGAGGCGCGCGAGCTCCTGCCTACGTCGCGAGCAAGCATGGCGTGATGGGGCTGACCAAGTCGGCAGCAATTGCCTATGCCGCGCAAGGCATCCGCGTCAACGCGGTCTGCCCCGGCTATATCGAGACGCCACTCATCGACAAGGTGATGCAGCAGCATCCGGAATATCGCGATCAGATCATCGCGCAACATCCGATCGGCCGGATGGGCAGCCCGGAAGAGATCGCGCAAGCGGTGCTGTGGCTATGCTCGGACGGCGCATCATTCGTCACCGGGCACGGGCTGGCGGCCGATGGAGGTTTCGTGGCGCGCTGACCGCCTGGTCGCCGAAACTAACGCTCGCTCGAATCGTCAGCCGGATCGCTCTCGACTTCCTCTGGACCGGCTCCAAGCAGACGCTGGGCCCCCTCCTCCGGCAGAGCCTCAACCCCGCGCAACTTGCGCTCGATCGCGCGTGAGCGGGTCTCGTAGCTGCCAAGGGTCTGGGAGGCGCGGTCGACCTGCTCGCGCGCCTTGGCCAGCATGTCGCCAAACTTGCCGAACTCGGTCTTGACCGCGCCCAGGATCTGCCATACCTCGCTGGAGCGCTTCTCGACTGCCAGCGTGCGAAAACCCATCTGCAGACTGGACAGGATCGCAGCCAGCGTGGTGGGTCCCGCCACCACCACCCGGTGCAAGCGCTGCAACTCGTCGAGCAGCCCCGGGCGGCGCACCACTTCGGCGTACAAGCCCTCGACTGGCAGGAACAGCAGCGCGAAATCGGTGGTGTGCGGCGGGCCGATGTATTTTTCCTTGATCGATCGGGCTTCGGCCTTCAGGCGCTGCTCGAGCTGCCGGCCGGCGGCATCAGCTCCAGCCGCATCCGCCTTTTCCTGCGCCTGAAGCAATCGCTCATAGTCCTCGCGCGGGAACTTCGCATCGATCGGCAGCCAGACCGGCTGTTCGCTGCCCC
>JALRBB010000290.1 GCA_023257915.1 Quisquiliibacterium sp.
TGCTCACCGATCCGAACGATTTTCAGCGAATTGGTACCACCGGATTTACCGATCGGCTCACCGATCGTGATGATGACCAGATCGCCCTTGACGACCACGCCGCGGTCGAGAAGCTTTTGCTCAGCCTCGAGTAACAATGCCTCGCGCTCATGCGACTGATACTCGAACAGAATCGGATGCGTCTCGCGCAGCAGACACATCCGGCGACGGGTGCCCTCCTCTGGCGTCAGCGCATAGATCGGCACGCCCGAGTCGATGCGCGACATCCACAACGCGGTAGATCCTGACTGCGTGAGTGCGACGATTGCGCGAATCTGCATGTGCTGCGCCACAAACAGCGCGCTCATCGCAATGGTCTGGTCGACCCGCGTGAAGGTCCGGTTCAGAAAGCCCGCATCCAGTGAACCGATCTGCGAGCGATCTGCCTCGGCGCAGATGCGGGCCATCGCCTCGACAGTTTGCACCGGATACTTGCCAGCCGCGGTTTCCGCCGACAGCATCACGGCATCGGTGCCGTCCAGCACCGCGTTGGCGACGTCCGAGACCTCCGCGCGGGTTGGCGTCGGCTCCGTGATCATCGACTCCATCATCTGGGTCGCGGTGATCGTGACCTTGTTCAGCTCGCGCGCCATCCGGATCATGCGCTTTTGCAGCGCCGGCACCGCAGCATCGCCGACCTCCACCGCCAGATCACCACGCGCAACCATGATACCGTCCGAGGCCTTCAGAATCTCCTCAAGATTGCCGATCGCCTCGTAGCGCTCGATCTTGGCGATGACCATCATTCGCCCGCCGGCCGCGCGCATCAGCTCGCGCGCCATGTACATATCGCTGGAATTTTTCGGAAAAGACACTGCGAGAAAATCGGCCTCCAATGCAACCGCGGTGCGGATGTCCTCCATGTCCTTGGACGTGAGCGCCGGAGCCGACAGCCCTCCGCCCTGACGATTGATGCCTTTGCGATTGGACAGCACACCGCCGACAAGGACCACGCAGTCGATCCGGCGCGCACCGACCGCCTTGACCTGCATCGTCATGCGCCCATCGTTGAGCAACAACGTGTCGCCGGGCTTCACGTCATGAACGAGTTCCTTGTAATCCAGACCGACCCGCGACTGGTCGCCAAGTTCACAATCAACATCGAAGGTGAACGGGTCGCCCTCGACCAGCGTGATCTTGCCGTCGGCGAACTTGCCGATGCGGATCTTCGGACCCTGCAGATCGGCGAGCACGCCGACGTCGCGACCACTGCGCGCCGCCACTTCTCGCACTTTGCGAATCGTCGCGATGTGCTCCTCAGCGCTCCCGTGCGAGAAATTGACCCTGACGACATTGGTGCCAGCGGCAATCATCCGCTCGAGCACCTGCGGGTCGCTGGATGCCGGACCGAGGGTGGCGACGATTTTCGTGGCGCGCAAAGTCACACTCCTAATCTCTAACGAAGATGCACCGATTGTGCCCTCTTCGCGGACCAGCGTCACGCACCACGCCCGTCCGGTGCATCAATGCGCAACGTCATGATGCCGTCACACAACCCTGCCAGTGCCCGCTGACGGGCCAAACCTGAGTTAGCCGGAGGCCCGGCTGCGCAGCGCGTCAACCGCCGGCAGGGTCTTGCCTTCCAGGAACTCCAGGAACGCGCCGCCGCCGGTGGAGATGTAGTCGATGCGATCGGTGACGCCGAACTTGGCGATGGCAGCCAGCGTATCGCCACCCCCGGCAATCGAAAACCCGGAGGATTCGGCGATCGCGTGGGCGAGCGCCTCGGTTCCGCCGGCAAACGCATCGAACTCGAACACCCCGACCGGACCGTTCCAGACGATGGTCCCGGCCTCGCGCAGCTGCGCAGCCAGCATCTGCGCGGTCTGCGGGCCGATGTCCAGGATCATGTCGTCGGCGGCCACGTCGGCGGCTTTCTTGACGCTGGCCGTGGCGTTGGCCGAAAACTCGGTCGCGCAAACGACGTCGACCGGAATCGGCACGCTGGCACCGCGTGCCGCCATCATGTCGATGATCTTGCGCGCATCGCCAACCAGGTCTGGCTCGGCCAGCGACTTGCCGATCGGCAGGCCTGCCGCCGCCATGAAAGTATTGGCAATGCCGCCACCGACTATCAGCTGGTCAACCTTGGCAGCCAGCGATTCGAGAATCGTCAGTTTGGTCGACACCTTCGAACCGGCAACGATCGCCACCAGCGGTCTTCTGGGGCTGCCCAGCGCCTTGCCCAAGGCGTCGAGTTCGGCCGCCAGTAGCGGGCCTGCGCAGGCAACCGGCGCAAACCGCGCGATGCCGTGCGTGGTGGCTTCAGCCCGGTGCGCGGTGCCAAATGCGTCATTGGCATACACATCGCACAAAGCCGCCATCTTGCGCGCCAGCGCTTCGTCGTTCTTCTTCTCGCCCTTGTTGCAGCGGCAGTTCTCCAGCAGCACCACCTCTCCGGGGGAGATCGTAAAACCGCCCTCGACCCAGTCGGCAATCAGCCTGACTGGCCGACCGAGTAATTGCCCGAGGCGTTCCCCGATCGGCGCCAGCGAATCCTCGGGGCGCAACTGACCTTCAGTGGGGCGCCCCAGATGCGAGGTCACCATCACCGCAGCCCCGGCCTTCAGGCAATGCTCGATCGCCGGCACCGAGGCCCGGATCCGGGTGTCGTCGGTGATCGCGTTCGAATCGTCCTGCGGCACGTTCAGGTCGGCACGGATGAACACACGTTTGCCGCGCAGGTCTAGGTCGGTGAGTCGTTTGAACTGCATTGCGCCGGTCTCTCAAGAGAGTGGATCAGGAAGCCTCGAGCAGGCGCTGCTCCAGTTCGAGCCGCTCGGAATCGTCGAGCAGATCGATGGGATTGTTGCCATCACTGGCGAGCCAGTCGGTGAATCCGGCCCGGGTTCCGTCGGGCATGCGCAGCGACACCAGATGATCCAGCGTCGCACTGTCGCTAAAGAACACCAGTTCGATGCCGTCGGACTCAAAGCGCACCTCGCCGACTGCCACCTGCACCCACGGACGGCGATCGGCGAGCCGCAGAGGCCGGATCGCCGACAGCAACTCGCGCAGCAGCGCGGCGACCTCGGCTGACTTCATCACGGCAGCTGTGTGACTTCGCGTTTCGCAGGGCGGGCCGGTGGCATCGCTTACTTGGCCGCCATCAACGCGCAGGTGGTGTCCAGCATGCGATTGCTGAAGCCCCACTCGTTGTCGTACCAGGAAGAGACCTTGACCAGACGGCCGGACACCTTGGTCAGCGTCGAGTCGTAGGTGGACGAGGCCGGATTGTGATTGAAGTCGACCGAGACTAGCGGTGCATCGGAGTAGTCGAGCACGCCCTTGAGCGCACCCTCGGAGGCCTCGCGCAGGATCTGGTTGATCTCGTCGACACTGGTGTCACGGGCAGCGATGAACGACAGATCGACAATCGACACATTGATGGTCGGCACACGCAGCGCGTAACCGTCCAGACGACCGTTGAGTTCCGGCAGCACAAGACCCACGGCAGCCGCAGCGCCGGTCTTGGTCGGGATCATCGACATCGTGGCCGAGCGGGCGCGGCGCAGATCTTCGTGATAGACGTCGGTTAGCACTTGATCATTCGTGTAGGCATGAATCGTTGTCATCAGGCCGGTCTCGACGCCGATCTTGTCGTGCAGAGGCTTGACCAACGGAGCCAGACAGTTGGTGGTGCAAGACGCATTCGAAATCACGGTGTCGGATGCTTTCAGCACCATGTGGTTAACGCCATAGACGATCGTTGCGTCGACATCCTTGCCACCGGGTGCCGAGATGATCACTTTCTTGGCGCCGCCCTTCAGATGCGAGGAAGCCTTCTCCTTGCTGGTGAAAAAGCCGGTGCACTCGAGCACCACGTCCACGCCGAGATCGCCCCACGGCAGCTCGGCCGGATTGCGATTGGCCAGCACCTTGATACGATCACCGTTGACGACAATGCTGTCGCCATCGACGCTGACGCTACCCGGAAACTTGCCATGTGCGGTGTCGTACTGGGTCAGGTGCGCGTTCGACGCCGGATCGCCGAGGTCGTTGATCGCGACGATCTGGATGTCGTGCTTCTTGCCGCCTTCGTAGTGCGCGCGCAGGATGTTGCGGCCGATGCGGCCGTAGCCGTTAATGGCAACTTTGATGGTCATGAGAGTTCTCCTGAATGAATGGCTATCGTGAAATCGTTTCTTATGTATCTGGTCGAGTGGTGCCGCGTCGCTCAGAGCACCGACTTGACGGCGGCCACGACCTTGTCGGTCGTGAAGCCTAAATGCTTGAACAGGACGCCGGCCGGCGCGGATTCGCCGAAGCTGTCGATACCGACAACGGCGCCTTCGAGGCCAACGTACTTGAACCAGAACGCGGTGACGCCGGCTTCGATCGCGACGCGCGGCAAGCCCTTGCCGAGGACGGCAGCCTTGTACGCAGCATCCTGGCGGTCGAACACGTCGGTGCTGGGCATCGACACGACGCGCACGGCGATGCCTTCGGCGGCCAGCGCATCGGCGGACTTCAGCGCCAGTTCGACTTCGGAACCGGTGGCGATCAGCACCGCTTTCGCATCGGCCACATCACGCAGCACATAACCGCCGCGCGCGATGTCTGCCACTTGCGCGGCGCTGCGCTCGACGTACGGCAGGTTCTGGCGCGAGAAAATCAGCGTGCTCGGACCATTGCGGCGCTTGACCGACTCCGCCCACGACACGGCCGATTCCACGGTGTCGCACGGACGCCAGTTGTCGAGGTTGGGGATCAGGCGCATGCTCGAAATGTGCTCAACCGACTGGTGGGTCGGGCCGTCTTC
>JALRBB010000302.1 GCA_023257915.1 Quisquiliibacterium sp.
GCGTGCCCGGGCGGTGCAGCCCGGCAGGTTTGAGACGATGCATATCCATATTCTGGGAATCTGCGGCACGTTCATGGGCGGCATCGCGGCGATTGCGCGCGAGGCCGGTCATCGGGTCACGGGTTGCGATGCCAATGTTTATCCGCCGATGAGCGAGCAGCTTGCAGCGCTCGGCATCGAGCTGATCGAAGGCTACGATCCGTCGCAGATTTCGCTGACTCCTGACTTGTGGGTGGTCGGCAACGTGGTGTCGCGCGGCAATCCCTTGATCGAGGCGATTCTCGAGCGCGGACTGCGGTATGTCTCCGGGCCGCAGTGGCTCGCCGAGCAGGTGCTGGTCGGGCGCAAGGTGCTGGCGGTCGCTGGCACGCACGGCAAGACCACGACCTCGTCGCTGCTGGCCTGGATTCTGCACGCATGCGGCGCGCAACCCGGTTTTCTGATTGGCGGTGTGCCTCGCGACTTCGGGGTATCGGCCCGGCTCGGTGGCGGCCAGAGTTTTGTCATCGAGGCCGACGAGTACGACACCGCATTCTTCGACAAGCGATCGAAGTTCGTCCACTACCGGCCACGAACCGCGATCCTGAACAATCTTGAGTTCGATCACGCGGACATTTTTCCCGATCTGGCGGCGATCGAGACCCAATTCCATCATCTGGTGCGTACCGTGCCTGGCAACGGCAGGCTGGTTGTCAATGGACGCGACGCTGCCCTTGCGCGGGTGCTGGAGCGCGGTCTTTGGAGCGAGCGGGTGGATTTCGATGTGCCGCAGGGCTGGCATGCCCGTGACGCGCGCGACACGCCTCAGGCCAGCGAGTTCACCGTCTGCTTCGGCGATCGGGAACTCGGTCGCTGCAGCCTGTCGCTGGCCGGCGCGCACAACCGCGCCAATGCGCTGGCGGCGATTGCGGCGGCCGATCATGCCGGCATCGATCCGCGACAGGCGATTGAGTCGTTGGCGCGGTTCGCAGGCGTGGCCAGACGACTCGAGGTGCGTGGCATCGTGAACGGCGTCACGGTCATCGATGACTTTGCGCATCATCCGAGCGCGATCGAGGCGACCCTGGCGGGCTTGCGCGCGCGGGTCGGATCGGCAACACGCATTCTTGCGGTGCTCGAACCACGCTCAAACACGATGAAACTGGGCACGATGAGCGCCCGGCTGCCCGAGAGCCTGGTCGACGCGGACCGGGTGTTCTGCTTTGCGGGCGGAATTGGCTGGGACATTGCGAGCGCACTGGCTCCGCTGGGCGAGAAGTTGCGAGTCGACGACCGGCTCGAACCCCTGATCGATGCGATCGTCGCGCAGGCGCAGCCCGGCGATCAGATCCTGGTGATGAGCAACGGCGGCTTCGGCGGCATCCACGCCAAGCTGCTGCGGGCGCTGGAGCCTCGCGCCTGAGCGAGCCTGAAACTGGAACCCCGGACATGGATACGCGGCTGATCTATCTGCACGGCTTTCGCTCGTCGCCCAGTTCGTTCAAGGCCAGGATGATCGGTGAGCGGCTTGGCCTGGCGGGCCTGGCACACCGTTTCGTCTGCCCGCAGTTACCCGCCTCACCGCGCGAGGCGATCGCTCTGGTCAGCGAAAGGATCATGCCGCGGGCCGGCGACACGCTGGTCGGCAGTTCGCTGGGCGGTCTGTACGCAACCTGGCTGGCCGAGCACACCGGCTGTCGGGCGGTGCTGTTGAACCCCGCAGTGCAACCGGCGCGCGATCTGCATCAGTACGACGGGCCGCTGACGATGTTCCACAGCGACGAACCCTTCGACTTTCGTCAGGAATACCTGGGCCAGATGCGGGATCTGGAGATCGAGCAAATCACGCGTCCGGAGCGCTATTTCCTGGTCGCGGCGAAAGGCGATGAACTGCTCGACTGGCGCGAAATGGTCGGGCACTACCCGGGGGCGCGACTCAAACTGCTCGAGGGCAGTGATCATGGATTGTCGGATTTTGCCGACCATATTGACGAGGTGCTCGCATTCGCAGGCCTCGCATCTGTCTGCGGAGGAAAGGCATGAGATTGAAGGACAAGGTTGCGATCATCACCGGTGCTGCCAGCGGGATCGGCCTGGCGACCGCGAGGCGCTATCTCGACGAGGGCGCGCGGGTCGCGATCGTCGATATCGGTGCCGATCGGGTTCGGCAGGCTTGCGAGCAACTCGGCGGTGATTCGGTGGCGGGCCATGTGGTCGATGTCACCGACCGGGCACAGATCGACGCGATGGTTGCCGAGGTCAAGCGCCGTTGGGGGCGCATTGATGTACTGGTCAACAATGCCGGCATCACCAAGGATGCTCGGCTGGTGCGCATGACCGAGGCGCAGTTCGACCAGGTCATCGCGGTTAACCTGAAGGGCGTCTTCGAGTGCGCGCAGGCGGTGGCCGCGACGATGATCGAGCAGCGCGCCGGCGTGATCATCAATGCCTCGTCGGTGGTCGGC
>JALRBB010000195.1 GCA_023257915.1 Quisquiliibacterium sp.
GCGGTCATGTCGGTGCGGGTCACGCCAGGTCGAACCGAGAACACCCGAATGCCTTCACCGGCCAGCTCCTTGGCCGCGCCGACTGTGAAGGCATCGACTGCCGCCTTGGTGGCCGCATAGACCGTCTTGTGCCGACGCCCGCCTATCGTCGAGGCCATCGAGGAAATATTGACGATCGTGCCGCCCTGACCGCCACGGCTGCGGGCTGCGAGACGCACGAACTGGTGACAGCTTTCGATCAAACCGACCGCATTGACCGCGAACATGCTTTGCACGTCGGCATGCGCCAGATCTTCGATCGCGATCGCACCACGATCGATGCCTGCCGAGTTGACCAAGGCATTCGGACAGCCCAATTCGCGATGCACCCGGGCGAAGAAGGACGTCTGGCTGGACGGGTCGCAGACATCGAGCTCGAACGCATGAATACCCGCACCAGCAGCGTCCGCCTCATCGAAAGGCAGCGGTGACCGGGAGCCCACCACGACCTGCCATCCAGCGTGTGCGGCATGAATCGCGATCGCGCGGCCAATGCCGCGACTGCCACCCGTGATCACCAGCAGGCGCGCACCAGCAGTATCTGCCTGGGTTTGGCTCAAAGGCACTCCGCGGTCTGCAGGAACATGATCTGTCCTTCGCGCGCACGCTCTGCGGCGCAGGGGCTGCCGTGATAAATCTCGTGAAACACTTGCAGCAGACGCTCGGCCGCCCAGCGGCGTGACTGGCCTCCGACCAGCATCGGCGACAAGTCCACGTCGATATCGTCTCCCCAGCGCGCGACAGTTCCGGGGTTGCCGCACACCTTGACGATTGGCGTCAGCGGGCATCCGGTGGGGTTGAACACGCCCATCGCGAACAGCCCGATCGTCGCGCCAGACATGGCCATCGCCGCGAGCGAAAGCGGGCTGAAAAATGGCGTATCCATGAAGTGCAAGCCGGGCAGCACCGGACGCTCTCCAAAATCCAATGCCGAGACGAATGCCGATGATCCGGTCTTGCTGACCGCCCCCATCGACTTCTCGACCAGCGTGGTCAGCCCCCCGGCCAGATTCTCCGGTGTTGGATTGACTCCGCGATAATCTTGCTCATCGTCCTCGTTCATCGAGCGCTCACGCGCCGCGATACGGGCGAGAATGCCGTTGCGCACCGCTGGCTCTGGCGTGCGCGCCACGACAACTGGCTCTGCACCGATAAATTCTGCGGTCTCGGACACCACCGCCGAGCCGCCACCGCCAACCACCAGATCAGTCAGATCGCCGATCACCGGATTGCTGCACACGCCACTGGAGACGTCGCTTCCGCCGCACTCGAGCGACAGGAACAGATCGGCCAGACGCGCCGTACTGCGGACAAGCGGAAGTTGCAGGCGAAGCTTGGCCAACTTTCGGCGCCCCTCGGCAATTGCAGCGGCGCGGCCGTCGTGCTCCATGAACGCCAGGATTTCAACCGGGCGCCCGAGGGTTGCGGACTGCTCGCGCCACAGCCTGGCCGCCGCCGCGTCATGAACGAGCAATAGCGTTGCCCCGACATTCGGATGGCGAAGCAACTCGAGAAACTGACGGGAGAGCCGCTTTCCGTCCGCGCCACGCAGCCCTCTCGGATAAGCGCCGCTGATCAGCGTGACGTCGGTATCCTCGCCGACGATATCGAGCGCAAGCCGATCGGTCAGGGCGACGGTCGACAGCACCATCAGCAGATTACGGCAACCAACACGCCCGTCGCTGCGCCGGAAACCTTGCCACTGGAGTTCGGCCGCGGCCTCGCGCAGCAAGTGCCCAAGCGGCGCAGCGCTATCGACAGTTGTGGACATGGACATGCTCACCCGGGCGAATATCGATCAGGCTTTGCCCGATCGCGACGCCATACTTGATGATTGGAGTTCCAGCAGGGATCGGGGTGATCGCGCATTTATGGCCGAAGGCGACGCCAAGATCGACAGGGCGGCCGTCCGCGAGCACTGAGACCTGTTCGCGCGAATCAATCATAGTCGCGACATTGTCGTCCGGGTGCAGTACGAGAAAGGCGCGGCCCTGCTCAGTCATGGATTGGAAACGCTGATGATAAGCCTAGAGCGTGCGGAGCCGGCACACTGCAGCCGACCCCGCTCTCTTGAACCTTACTGCAGCAGACGCTTGTTGCGGGACGCAACCTGCGCCTCGGCATCGGCGACCGCTTTTTCGAACTTCTTGAGCCACTCGTCGCCGTACTTCTGCTTGAACCAGACTTTCATCTTGTCGCGTGCGGCAACAAAGGTGGCCTTCTCGGCAGCGGTCGGCACGTAGACCTTGCCGCCCTTCTCCATGAAGGTCTTCATCGCGCGCGACTCGAACTCCTTGTTCCAGTCGGACTGGATCATCGATGCCTGCTGGATACCGTCGATCACAAGATCCTGAAGATCAGCCGGCAGTGACTTGAGCCACTTGTCGGACATCCACCAGAACGCATAGAGATACGCATGCTCATCGAGCGTGACGAACTTGGTGACCTCGTACATCTTGGTCGGCACGATGTCGGTGACCGCGTTCTTCGTTCCCTCAACCACACCGGTCTGCAGCGCGGTGTACAACTCGCCCCAGGCCACCGGCGTCGGATTGCCACCGAGAGCCTTGACGAACTCGATCTGCAGCGGCGAGTTGATCGTGCGCATCTTGACACCAGCCATGTCGGCAGCCGACTTGATCTGCTTTTTCGCGGTGAAGAAACTGCGCCAGCGACCGGTGTTACCAACCGCAACCAGGCGAACGTTGCCGGTCTTTTTCAGGATCGCCTGGCGAGCCTCGTCAAAGAACGGGCTCTGGGCAACCATCTCCGCGATGGTGTCATCGCGCAGCATGTAGGGAATATCGGTGACCTGCAGCTCCGGGAAGAAGCTCGCGATGCCGCCGACCGTGGTGTGTGTCAGCTCCAGCGTGTTGAGCTGCACCTGCTCGATCATGTCGCGAAAGCTTCCGAGCTGCGAACCCGGATAGATCTCAACCTTGATTCGGCCCTGGGAGCGGCTCTCGAGGAAGGCCTTCAGGAATTCGCCGGGTACCTGGTCGTCGGACTCCACCGGTCCGACATGCCCGTACTTGAGCGTGAACTTCTGCGCATGGGCGATCGACGTGCCACCTAGCACGAACGTTGCCGCGAGTCCCGCGGCGATCAACAGCTTTTTCATGGTCACCTCCGTTTTGTTCTGGAAAGCGCCGAACCCGGCGAACAAGCGGGTCGGGCAAGCCGGCTCACACCCGGCCGGGTGTCGGAAAGAGTGCACGGACATACAAACAGGTTCGGTAGCGGGCTCCTCCTTAGTGAATCAATGGTGGCTAGTTCAGATATCCGAAAAACTTCGGAATTGTCAGTGGCAGTGCTGGCACATAGGTGATCAGCAGGATCACCGCAACGTGAACCACGTAATACGGCATCATTTCGCGCGCGATCACTTCCATCTTTTCACGACTGACCGCGGCAGCGACGAACAGCACCAGACCCATGGGCGGTGTGGCCAGGCCGATGGTCAGGTTCACGCACATGATGATTGCAAAGTGCAAAGGCTCCACGCCAAGCGCAATCGCGGTGGGCGTCAGCACCGGCCCGAGCACCAGGATCGCGGGACCGGCATC
>JALRBB010000331.1 GCA_023257915.1 Quisquiliibacterium sp.
GAAAGTCTCGTAGATGCCGGCACGCGCGAACACCGCCCCCATCGGCACGGTGCCACTGTTGATGCCCTTGGCCACCGTGTACAGATCCGGTGCAACGCCGAAACGCTGCCATCCAAACGGCTGCCCGACCCGACCAAAGCCAGTGATCACTTCGTCGAAGATCAGCAAAATGCCGTGCTTTTCGGTAATCGCACGCAGCTTCTGCAGATAGCCCTTGGGCGGCACCAGGACGCCGGCCGATCCAGCGACCGGCTCGACGATGACCGCGGCGATCGTCGAGGCATCATGCAAGGCGATGATCCGTTCGAGCTCATCGGCCAGATGCTCACCCCAGGCCGGCTGACCGCGTGAGAACGCGGTCTCCTTCAGGTTCCAGGTTTGCGGCAGATGGTCGACTCCCGGGAGCATCGTGCCGAACATCTTGCGGTTGCCGACAATGCCGCCAACCGAGACGCCGCCGAAGCCCACACCGTGGTAGCCGCGTTCACGACCGATGAAACGGGTGCGCTGCCCTTCGCCGCGCAAGCGGTGATAGCCGAGCGCAATCTTCAGCGCCGAATCAACCGCCTCGGAGCCGGAATTGCAAAAGAACACATGGTTGAATGGCGCGCCGGCCAGGTCGATCAGACGCTGAGCCAGTTCGAAGGCCATCGGATGACCCATGTTGAAGGTCGGTGCGAAATCCAGCGAGCCTGCGGCCTGCGCAATCGCCTCGACGATCGGCTTGCGGCAGTGACCGGCGTTCACACACCACAGCCCGGCGGTGCCGTCCAGCACCTGGCGGCCCTCGGGCGTGTAGTAGTGCATGCCCTCGGCGCGCGCGAGCATTCGCGGCCGGTCCTTGAACTGGCGATTGGCGGTAAAGGGCATCCACAGGGCGTCAAGCTCCTGTTGGGCGGTGTGCTCGGGCGCAAAGGTGGCGCCGCGTGCGATGTCGTTCATGAGGAAGTCTCCTGTGTATCGGTGACCGGCCGCGCCGGCTCCAATTGTTCGATTGTCCTTCGAAGCCACGCCAGGAGCAACAGGCCGGGCAGCGCCGTGACCACAGTGGCCAGAAAAAAGGTCGGCCAGCCGAAGGCATCGACCATCACGCCGGCTGCCGGTCCGACGTAGACCCGACCCACGGCCGACAGCGCCGACAGCAGTGCAAACTGCGCCGCCGAGAAGCGCCGATCGGTCAGCGCCATCAGGAATGCGACGAACGCGGCGGTGCCCAGACCGCCGCATAGGTTTTCAAAGCCGATCGCGGTCGCCATCAGCAGATAGTTCTTGGGCAGGACCGCCAGCAGCCAATAGCCGAAATTGGACACCGCCTGCAGCACCCCGAAAGCCATCAGTGCGGTCCACAGCGGGCGACGCGATAACCAGGCCCCACCCGCCAGTGCGCCGACAATGGTCGCGGCCAGCCCGAGCAGCTTGTTGACCGCCCCGACCTCGGTCTGGGTAAAGCCGGCACCACGGATCAGGAAGGTGGTCGACAAGGTGCCCGCAAAAGCATCGCCCAGCTTGTAGAGCACGATCAGCGCCAGCAGCGCCAGCGCCCGCTCGCGCGAGAAAAACGCATCCCAGGGTTCGACGAAGGACGGGAAACCGACCCGGCGGGCCGCCTGCAACGCAGCGACAAACGCCAGCAGCATCGCAAGGCTTTGCAGCGCGAGCCGTCCGAAACGATCGGCCTCCAGCCCGCCCCAGGGCAGCGCCCGAAGACCGAAGTACACCGCCAGTCCGGTGCCAAGCATCGCGGCAAAGCCCAGCAACTCGCGAGAACCCTTGCCAGGGATACCGGCGCCCCCGGTGCCGGCCAGGCGCGGAGAGAACACGCTGAACAGCGCCATCGCGACGAACAGCAAACCCATCAGTCGATAGGTGTTCGGCCAGCCCAGCCACTGATCGGCCAGGATCAGCGCCAGGCCGCCGGAGACCAGCATCGCAAGCCGGTAACCGAGCACCGATACCGCAGCACCGGCGCCTCGCTCGGCCTCGGGCAACAGGTCGGCCCGGTACGCATCAAACACGATGTCCTGCGACGCCGACAGAAACGCGATCGCGACCGCGCACAAGGCCACCGCCTCGATCGCCTCGCGCGGATCGAGCAAGGACATTGCCAGGCAGGCCGCCGCCAGCAGCAACTGGGTGACCACCAGCCAGCCGCGGCGACGTCCAAGCGCCGGCGGCTCGAAGCGGTCCAGCAACGGAGCCCAGACGAACTTGAAGGTGTACGGCAGACCGGCCAGCGCAAAAAATCCGATCGTCTTGATGTCGACGTCCTCGACCGTCAGCCAGGCTTGCAGGCTGCCCGCCGACAGCGCCAGTGGCAGTCCGCTGGCGAATCCGAGCAGCAGCATCGCGCCGATGCGGCGGCTCGCGAACACGGCCAGGTAACGGGAGCGAAAACTCGGTCTGGAGGGGTCGGGCATCTCGAACGTCGCGGCTGCGGGCTCTGCGCCCGGATGACGCGCGCGCTGCGCGGGGTGCGGCCGAGTGTAGCAGCGCCGCCGCCCCCGGTCGCGCAGGCTTGAATCAGGCAGCTTCGCTACCATCTTGGGTGATCAGGCAAGGAATCCACCGTGTTGACGAATCTTCAGGCTGCAGGCGGACGATCGAAATCCGGGGTCCGCACTTCGCTTCGGACGGGCTCAGCACGCTTGCCAGCCTTGTTCCTGGCGATCGCCCTGACTGGCCTGGCATCGCTGCACGGGCTGCCGGCATTCGCAAAATCCCCCTCGCCTGCCGGCGAGGTCTCCGATGGCGTCAGCATCAGCGAGCGCAGCCGGGTCGGCAACCTGGTGTCGGCCGAAAAGCTCGAGCGCGAATCGGCCCGCAGCTATCAGCAGATGCTCCAGGAAGCCGCCGCCAAGCGGGCGTTGGCCCCCGCTGAGCATCCGCAAGTGCAACGACTGCGCGCGATTGCCAACCGGCTGATTCCGCATGCGACCCGGTTCAACGAGCGCGCGCCGGCCTGGCGTTGGGAAGTGAACCTGATCGGCTCCAAGCAAATCAATGCGTTCTGCATGCCGGGCGGCAAGATTGCCTTCTTCTCGGGCATCCTGGATACGCTCAAGCTCACCGACGACGAGGTGGCAACCATCATGGGCCACGAGATCGCTCATGCACTGCGTGAGCATGGCCGCGACCGTGCCGCGCAGTCGACGATCGCGCAGGGCGTGACGATCGGGGCGTCGGTGCTCTCGCAGATCATGGGCTATGGCGATCTGGGCGGGCATCTGGCCTCGGCCGGCGCGAAGCTGACGCTACTGAAGTTCTCGCGCGGCGACGAGACTGAGGCCGACCTGGTCGGCATGGACTTGGCCGCGCGCGCTGGCTATGACCCGCGCGCCGGCATCAAGCTGTGGGAAAAGATGTCAGCGGCCGCAAAGGGGCAGCCGCCGCAATGGCTGTCGACGCATCCATCGCACGACAGCCGCATCAAGGAAATCCGTCGCAATCTGGACCGTACGCTGCCGCTGTACGCCAAGGCCACCGGGCGCGCGTTCCAAATTGGCCAGTCGCCTGTTGCAAACCGGCTTGCTGTTGGGCTAATCCACGTCGCGCTTCTGCTGCACCGCGCTGCATTTCTGTGGTGCCTTGACCAACGCCACGCTCGAACTGGCCTGTGGCACGTCGAGCAAGCGACTCGATGCCAGCCAAATCTCTTCCATACTCACGAGCAGCGCCTGCTCCGGTTCGCAAAGCGCCGCTAATATCTTGACCAAACTGTCGTTGGACGCCTGCTTGCTG
>JALRBB010000015.1 GCA_023257915.1 Quisquiliibacterium sp.
CCGATATGCGTGCTGCCTGCGTAGTCGGACTGCTGTTCGCGGTCTTCGATCCGGCGCTTATCGTCGCCCGAAATCCGGCCGATGTAGCCGACCAGGTGCGCCGCGGTCGCGCCAAGCGGATAGTCGCGGAACAGACGCGCCCGGATCTCGACACCCGGAAAGTGATACTTGGCGACCGCAAAGCGGGCGAGTTCCTCATCGGTCAGACGGGTGCGGATCGGCAGCGACTCGTAGCTGCGCGAATCCTCCCGCAGCCGTTTGAAGCGTCGCCGGTCGCGCGGGCTGATCTCGATCACCGTGGCCAGCGCATCAATCGTGCGTTCCAGATCGGCGACCTGCTCGGGAATGATCTCCAGTGTGTATGCCGGCCGGTTGTCGGCGAGCAGCACCCCGTTGCGGTCGTAGATCAGACCGCGCGCCGGCGGGATCGGCACCAGAGCGATGCGGTTGTCTTCGGCCTGCGCATGGAAGGCTTCATAGCGATGGACTTGCAGCCAGTAAAAGCGCGCAGACAGCAAGCCGAAGCAGCCGACCATCAGCAGCCAGGCCAAGGCCAGCCGCCATCGGAGCCTTCGTACCTCGCGTCCGGTGTCGCGTACCTCGATCATCCGCGCAGTCCTACAACGGCCGGTTCTCGTCGCGCTCGATTGCGCGGCGCTGCGGGGCGAGCAGCAGGTATTCGGCGATCGGCCACAACGCCGTCGTCGACAGCGCGCTGAACAGATGCGACCAGCCAGGTGCGCCGCTGCCGATCAGCAGTCGAACCAGGATCGTGGTCAGCTGCGCGAGAAAGAACAGCGGCATCAGGTGCAGCATGCGCCCCGCGACGCCAAACCACGGTACCCGGCGATGCAGGCTGATCGCGCCGTACGACAGCAGGCTGTAGGCCAGCGCGTGTTCGCCGAGCAATCCGGCCTCGTGCACGTCCATCAGAATGCCGAACAGGAAGGCGATTCCGATGCCGACCTTGCGTGGCTGGTGCACGCTCCAGAACACCAGCACCAGCGCCAGGAAGTCTGGCACCCAGTCAATTCGGCCCCAGGGTGGCAGGTTCAGCAAAAATGCCGCAACCAGCGAGAATGCGATGAACGCTCGGTTCGCCGGCAAAAGCAGGTATTCGGCGCGATTCGGCATGGCTTAATCGGTCCCTGCCCGACGCCGGCGCATCGGTGCTTCCGGTTCTGGCGCCGCGGCTGCTGGCAGTGCGGCGCGATCGATGAGCAGCACCAACGCCATCCGGCTTGTGCTCATCGTGGCCGCCGGCCGCACGGTCACGCGCGCGCTTGAGGTGCCGAGACTACCGCTTTTGACATCCAGCGCGGTTCCAACCGGCATGCCCGCCGGATAGACCCCGTCAAGGCCGGAGGTAACCAACTCGTCGCCCTCGCGCAGATCGCTGCTGCCCGACAGAAAGCGCAGCTCGAGCATCCCTGGCTCAGCTCCACCGAACGCAATCATGCGCTGGTCGGTCCGCACGATCCGCACCGGGATCGCGGATTTTCGGTCGGTCAGCAGCGTGACTTCGCTGGACAGCGGTAGCGCGCGAGTGACCTGGCCGATCACGCCGCGCGCATCAATGACTGGCTGTCCGGCCAGCAGCCCATGCTGCAGGCCGCGATCGATCACGACTTTGCGGCTGTAAGGATCCCGGGACTCATAAAGCACTTCGGCCACGATCGATCGCACCGCGCTGCGTTCTCGGGCGCCGAGCAGTTCGCGCAGTTGGGCGTTTTCCGAGGCGAGTTGCTGCGCCTGTAACAGCGCCCGGGCGTTGGCAACCTCGATGCGGCGCAGTTCGGTGTTTTCGCTGCGCAGAGTCTCCACCGAGGACAGGTGCGCGAGCGTTCTGGCAAGCAGCTCGCGCGGCATGAGCAGCGATCGTTGAAGCGGGTAGAGCATCGTGCCAACGCCCTGGCGTAGCGGTTCCAGCGATCCCAGGCGCGAGTCGACGATCAGCAGCGCGATCGCCAGCAGCGCGAAAAATGCCAGCCTGGCGTGCGCCGATGGGCCCTGGTTGAAGAAGGACGGGGGGCTGCGGTCCATTGCTGCGACGCAGGCGCGTCCCGTGCCGGGCGCGCTGGGCGATTACTCGTTGGTGAAGATGGTGCCGAGCCTGTCCATCCGCTCGAGGGCCATGCCGCAGCCGCGCACCACGCAGGTCAACGGATCTTCGGCAATCAGAACCGGCAGCCCGGTTTCTTCCATCAGTAGCCGGTCTAGGTCGCGCAGCAGTGCGCCACCACCGGTGATCATGATGCCGCGTTCGGTGATGTCCGCCCCCAGTTCTGGAGGGGTTTGCTCGAGCGCGATCTTGACTGCGGACACGATCTGGTTGAGCGGATCAGTCAACGCCTCTAGGATCTCGTTACTCGAGACCGTGAAGCTGCGCGGAATGCCCTCAGATAGATTGCGACCCTTGACCTCCATCTCGCGAATTTCGGACCCGGGGAACGCCGAGCCGATATTTTTCTTGATGGCTTCGGCAGTTTGCTCGCCGATCAGCATGCCGTAGTTGCGCCGGATGTAATTGACGATGGCCTCGTCGAACTTGTCGCCACCGACGCGCACCGAGCCCTTGTAGACCATGCCGCCCAGCGAGATGACACCCACTTCAGTGGTGCCGCCGCCGACGTCGACGACCATCGA
>JALRBB010000020.1 GCA_023257915.1 Quisquiliibacterium sp.
CCGGCAGCAGCACGTTTTGCATCAGCGTGGACTTGCCGCTGCCAGACACGCCGGTGATGCACACGAAGCGGCCAAGCGGAATCTGCACGCTGACGTTTTTCAGGTTGTGTTCGCGCGCGCCTTCCAGGATCAGTTTCGGCGTTTTCGCCTCGACCGGCAGTCGCCTGCCGGCATCGATGCTGCGCTTGCCTGACAGGTACTGGCCGGTCAGCGTGTCCGCCTCGCGGATCGCGGCCGGATCGCCCTCGAACACAATATTTCCGCCGCGCTCGCCCGGGCCCGGGCCGATGTCCAGCAGGCGGTCGGCAGCAAACATCACCTGAGGGTCATGTTCGACCACCACCAGCGAATTGCCTGCGTCGCGCAGTCGCTGCATCACCGCAATCACGCGGTTCATGTCGCGCGGATGCAGACCGATCGAAGGTTCGTCAAGCACGAACAGCGTGTTGACCAACGAGGTGCCCAGCGCAGTCGTCAGATTGATGCGCTGGACTTCGCCGCCGGACAAGGTACGCGACTGCCGGTCCAGCGTCAGGTAGCCCAGGCCGACCTCGCACAGATACGACAGGCGGCCGCGAATCTCGGTCAACAGCATGTCCAGCGCTTCTTCTTGCGCGCCGCGGGCCTCGCCCGAGGCCGCTTTGGCGGCCAGCTCGCCGGCCAGCGCATCGACGAATCCGCGCACCCGGTCGATCGGCAGGAGCATCAGGTCGTGGATCGACAGCCCCGGCGCCTGGGTCAGCTGCTCATCGCTCCAGCGGCTGTCGTGTGCGCGAAAGCGCGTCCGCAGTCCGAGCGCGGCATCGGCGGCGGTGCGGCTGCCCGCGCGCCACAGCAGTGCGTCCGGTTTGAGCCGCGCGCCATCGCAGCTGCGACAAGGCGTGTAGGCCCGATATTTCGAGAGCAGCACCCGGATGTGCATCTTGTAGGCTTTGCTCTCCAGCCAGGTGAAAAAGCGGTTGATGCCGTACCACTGTGACTGCCACTTGCCGGTCCAGTCATCGCCACCGTCGATCACCCAGCGCTTGTGCGCCTCGCTCATATCCCGCCAGGGAACGCCGAGCGGCACGCCGGCCTTCAGCGCGAGCTTGACCATGTCGCGCTGACATTCCTTGAAGCTCTCGGTCTGCCAGGGTTTGACTGCGCCATCGGCCAAGGTCTTGCTCTCATCGGGAATCACCAGGCCCAGGTCGATGCCGATCACCCGGCCGAAACCGCGGCAGGCTTCGCAGGCGCCCAGTGGCGAATTGAACGAGAACAGGCTGGGCAGCGGGTCGGCATAGCTGATGTCGCACTCGGCGCAGTGCAAACCGTCGCTGTAACGCAGCCGGCGCTCTTCGGTGCTGTCGTCTCCGAGCAGGTGCACGTCGATCCGGCCGTGACCACGGTGCAGCGCGACTTCGATCGCCTCGGCAAGGCGGCTGCGCTCGGCACTGGCCGGCCGCAGCCGGTCCTGCACGACAGCAAGGCGCGTGGCTTCGTGGCCGTCATGTCGCACTTTTTCACGCGCATGGACCCGGGTGTAGCCCTGCGCGAGCAGATGCGACTCCACTTCGGCGTCACTGAAGTTGGCCGGCACGTCGACCGGAAAACTGATCACCGCGCGCGCCTCACCGGCCTCGCGCAGCAGCGCATCGGTGACGCTGGCGACGGTGTCCCGGCGTACCGGCTTTGCGCATCGGCGGCAGCACAGCGTCGCGGCACGCGCATACAGCAATTTCAGGTGATCGTTCAGCTCGGTCATCGTGCCGACGGTCGAGCGCGAAGTCCGAACCGGATTGGTCTGGTCAATCGCGATCGCCGGTGGCACGCCCTCGATCCGATCGACCTGCGGCTTGTCCATCCGGTCCAGGAACTGTCGTGCATAGGCCGAGAACGTCTCGACATAGCGGCGTTGGCCCTCGGCATAGAGCGTATCGAACACCAGCGAGGACTTGCCTGAGCCCGAGACCCCGGTGACCACCACCAGTTCATTGGTCGGGATATCCAGGTCGAGGTTTTTCAGGTTGTTCTGGCGGGCGCCGCGGATGCGGATCGCAGGGCGGCTGTCTGGCGTCATTGTCAGTGCAGGGGTAGGGCTGGCTCGGGCGCTCGAGTCTAGCAGCCGGCCGCCGGGCGGCCAGGCGTGTCCGCGTTAGACTCGCGGGTCATGGAACCAAACAACTCGGCAGCGCCGGCTGCCTTTCGCTCAAAGTCGCTGGCTGGGCTGCTGGCGCTGCTTGCCGGCACGCTCGGCGCGCACCGGATGTACCTGGGGGCCCGTTGGTGGTGGATCTATCCGATGCTCGCGATGCCGGCGCTCGGGCTGGCGCTCGCCTCCGACGACTGGATCCGGCATCCGGCCTTCTTTGTTGCGCTATTGGTGTTCGTCGGAACGGCGCTCGAAGCGATCCTGATCAGCCTGAGCCGCGACGAGCACTGGGACGCACGCTGGAATGCGGGCCTCGAACAGCGCTCCGACAGCCGCTGGGGCCCGGTGCTGGTCGCGATCGCGGCGCTGATGCTCGGTGCCACCGCGCTGATGTCGTTTCTGGCGATCGCGCTCGAAACCTATTTTGCGGCGCTGCAGGCCGGCGGGCGCTGACCCGCGCGGCAAGATTGCAAAACGCCACTGATTCAAGCGTCACAAACCGTCTTTCGATTCGCCACGGAAAATTGCCAGATGCTGACCGAACTGATCTTTCGCGATGACGCGTACCAACAGAGCTGCCAGGCGAGGGTTCTCGCGGCCGCCGACCATCGC
>JALRBB010000032.1 GCA_023257915.1 Quisquiliibacterium sp.
CGCGCCGGTAGTCCCGATCCCGCCAGGATCCGCACCCGCTTCCCCCCAGAGCCAAACGGCTATCTGCACATCGGCCACGCCAAATCTATTTGCCTGAATTTCGGCCTGGCGCGCGACTACGGTGGCGCCTGCCACATGCGCTTCGACGATACCAACCCGGTCAAGGAAGACCAGGAATATGTCGACAGCATCCTGGAGGCCGTGCAGTGGCTCGGCTTCAATTGGACGCTTGGCGCCGAGCAAAACCTCTACTACGCCAGCGACTACTTCGAGTGGCTCTATCAGTTCGCCGAAACCCTGGTTCAGGCCGGCGATGCCTATGTGGATTCGCAGGACGCCGACGCGATCCGCGCCGGCCGCGGCACGCTGACCGAACCTGGCCGCAATTCGCCGTTCCGAGACCGGCCGGCCGCCGAAAGCCTCGCGCTGTTGCGCGAGATGCGCGCTGGCAAACATGCCGAAGGCTCGCATGTGCTGCGCGCCCGCATCGACATGGCCTCGCCAAACATGAACCTACGCGACCCGGTGCTCTACCGGATCCGCTTCGCCGAGCATCACCGTACCGGTAACGCCTGGTGCATCTATCCGCTGTACGACTATGCGCATCCGATCTCCGATGCGCTCGAGAACATCACGCATTCGATCTGCACGCTGGAGTTCGAGGATCACCGCCCGCTCTATGACTGGCTCCTCGGACGACTGGCCGACGCTGGCGTGTTCGCGCGCCCGCTGCCTCAGCAGATCGAGTTCGCACGACTGAATCTCACCTACACGATCACCAGCAAGCGCCGGCTGCAAGAGCTGGTCCAACTGGGCCTGGTCGACGGCTGGGACGATCCACGCATGACGACGATCGTCGGGCTGCGCAGGCGCGGCTACACACCCGAGGCAATTCGACTGTTCTGCGACCGGATCGGTGTGTCCAAGGCAGATTCCTGGATCGACATGGGTGTGCTCGAGCAGTCGCTGCGCGATGATCTCGAAGCACGCGCCTCGCGCGCAATCGCGGTGCTCGATCCGCTCAAGCTCGTCATCACGAACTGGCCCGACACGCCGGTTGAGGACTGCAGTGCCCCGGTGCATCCGCAACACCCGGAACTCGGGGTGCGCCGCTTTCCGATCTCAGGCGAACTGTGGATTGAACGCGAAGACTTCGCCGAGCAGCCGCCCAAGGGATTTTTCCGGCTGTTCCCGGGCAATATGGTGCGACTGCGCTATGGGTATGTGATCCGCTGCACCGGATGCGAAAAAGATGCGCAAGGCAAGGTGGTCGCGGTCACCGCCGAAGTAATGCCGGATTCTCGCTCTGGGACCCCGGGCGCGGACAACTACAAGGTCAAGGGCAACATTCACTGGGTGAGCGCCGCGCACGCCCTTGCCGCCGAAGTTCGGCTGTACGACCGGCTGTTCAAGGAAGCAACTCCGGACGCCGGCGGACGCGATCCGAAGCAGGCGCTGAACCCTGACTCACGTCGGGTGATCCAGGCCATGC
>JALRBB010000042.1 GCA_023257915.1 Quisquiliibacterium sp.
TGCGCCGGTAGCAACCGTCTCGCACCTGCTCAACGCCTGCGATCACACGGGCCGCGAGAAACCCAAGCAGGGCCTCCCATTGCATCGGCGGGCGGTAGGCAAGCTCCAGACAAAGCCCGTCGGACGGCTCGCTCATCTGCCCTGCGCGGCGACTGGACCGAAATTCAATGCCGGACCGTCTTGCACAAGATCCGCGTCGAACACACCTTCATGCGCGAGCAGCGCCTGCTTGCGGGGCAGTCCGCCGGCATAGCCGGTCAGCGAACCGTCTGAGCCAAGCACGCGATGACAAGGCACGATGACCGAGACAGGATTGCGTCCGACCGCTGCCCCGACGGCACGCATCGCCTGCGGTGCCGAAATACGCCGGGCAATCTGCGCGTAGCTGCTCGTACTGCCGCAGCCGATCTCGAGCAAGGCGGTCCAGACCCGCTGCTGAAACGCGGTGCCCTGCAGTGCCAGCGGCAACTCGAACGCCTGCAGACTTCCTGCAGCGTATGCTTGAAGCTGAGCGAGAGTTTCGGCGAACGGCGCTTTCGCCTCATCACGAATCCAGTGCGCACCGATCGCGGGAGCATGTTTCTGACCATCGAACCAAAGTCCGGTCAGGTTGCGGCCGTCGCTGCTCATCAGCACCGGTCCGAGGCTGCACTCGAGCCTGCAAAAGTAGACCGGCTCCACTGTTCCGCGTGCTCTGCGACTCATCAATCGACTCCTGTTAACCCGGAATTATCGCCGCGAACCGATCTGCGAACCAGTCATCGTCAGAGATCGATCTTGCATCGGATTGTCTCGCGCGATTGCGCAACACTCGGGCTGGCCACGCACTCGATTCGACAGCCCGGGAAGTTGATTCGGTTCATCTTGACGCTCATGCTGGCAAGCGCCTGTCTTGCCAGTCCGGCCGCGGCCCAGGGGCTCGATCAGCTCGACGGTTGGTTCGACAAACTGCATCGCAGGATCGTCGTTGAGCCCGATGGCCGGTTCACCGAGACGATCGACGACGTGTTCGTGATTGCCCCGCGCGACGACGCGCTGCCCGATATCGTGCAACGCGTGCTGCACTGGAACGGCTCGGCCGGCAGCATGCAGGTGCTGGAAGCCGCAACGCTCAAAGCGGACGGCACCCGGATCGAGGCGCCGCCCGACATGCGCTTCGAGGACCTGCAGGGCGCCGAGAACGGACTGTTCCAGGGCCAGCGCTTCATGGTGGTCAGCTTCATCGACTTCGAGCCGGGCGACCGAATCCTGCTGCGCGCCCGGCATCGACGCGAGCTGCCGTTTTTTCCGGGTCATTTCTTCGAGCTTCGAGTCGCCCCACCGCAGGCGGTGCGCGACATGCAGCTGATCTACGAACTTCCGGCGGCTATGACGCTGCATCATGATGCGCGTGGGTTCGAGACCCACCAGACACCAGGCGATGGCCAAATGCAGCGCCATGTCTGGCGCTACACCGGTCAGCGTCCGCCATCCGGCGAACACGGCGCCGTCTCGGCCAGTGACTATGCCGATCGTCTGGTGGTCTCGACGATGCCCGACCATGCAACGCTGGCCCGCGCCTACCTGGCCGAAGCGGCAGCGATGGCCGAACCGACCCCGAAAATTCGAGAGCTCGCCTGGCAGATCGTTGGACAGGCACCGGACAATCACGCACGCGCCAAAGCGCTGTTTGACTGGGTCAGAACTAGGATCGCGTACGGCGGCGAATAC
Source organism: Quisquiliibacterium sp. (assembly GCA_023257915.1). Taxonomy (GTDB): domain Bacteria; phylum Pseudomonadota; class Gammaproteobacteria; order Burkholderiales; family Burkholderiaceae_E; genus Quisquiliibacterium. Next base: position 1,711 of record JALRBB010000042.1, read on the forward strand.
CTGGGTCGGGCATCGGTGGTGCCGCGTCCGGCGCAGCGCACGCTCGAGGATCGGCAGGGCGACTGCAAGGATCACGCAACGCTGTTCGAAGCCTTGCTAAAGGCAGTCGGCATCGACAGCTCGCCGGTGCTGCTCAATGCGTCCAATGCGTATCAAATGCCGAGCGTCCCCACGCTCGGGATCTTCAACCATGTGATGACCTGGATCCCGGAGTTGCGCCTGTTCGTCGACAGCAGCGCGATCTCGGTCGACTTTGGCGAGTTGCCGACGGTGTTGAGCGACAAGCCGGCACTGATCGTCAAAAAGGCACGGATCGCGCGCACGCCGCCGCAACGACCGCGCGAGCAATCGATCGCGCTGCAGGTCGGCTTTTCGGTCAGCGGCAATGCGTTGGTGACGATGGATGATGTTGCACTTGGCTGGACCGGCAGCACCCGCCGCGAAGTCTTTCGCGACGCCGATCTGATCGAACTGGGCAGTGCCGCGCAGTCGATGCTGCTAGCCTCGACCCTGCGCGGCGATGCCTGGCTGGAGGTGCGTGAAGACCCGCAGGCTGCGCGGCGCTCCGCGCTGCGTCTGGAGGGCGAAGTCCAGGGGCTGCTCCAAGGCCCAAGGCTGCGACTGCTGTCAGCAATCGGCAGCGGAATCGCGACGCTTGCGCAGGACTACGCGCCGCACCGGCGACGCAGTGCCCCCTGGGTGTGCGTGCCGGCCAGAATTCGCGAGCAGGCGGACTATCAACTCGCCGAGTCGATGCGCATCGCGCAACTTCCGTCGCGGGTCTCCATCGACGGCAAGGGCTTTCGCTACCGGGCGAGTTACCACTTGCACGGCAGCAAGCTGCAGGTGCGGCGCAGCCTGAGCATCGATGTCGAGTCGAACGTTTGCGAACCTGAGCGCTTCGAGACGCTGCAAGGCCTGTTCGATGATGTTCGCCGGGATCTTGCTGCCAGCGCGCAGCTGCGCTCGGCCTGGCGCGCGCCGGTCAGCCGGTAATTACGCTCGGCCCAGCAACGCAGCAATTGCGCGCGAGAATTTCTTGCGATCCGTTGGCGCGCCTCACAGCGCAGCGGGCATTTGTCGAGACGCCCCGGTTTGATCCACGAAAACCGATGCACTAGGATGGCCGTCCACTCACGGGAATACGATGCTGAACGACCGAATCGAAGC
>JALRBB010000124.1 GCA_023257915.1 Quisquiliibacterium sp.
TAGAACGGATTGACGACCAGGAACAGCAAGATGGCAATCGCCAGCAGCCAGACCCAGGACGATTTGTCCAGGTGCCGCAGGCGATCGCCGAGCGCGAGTTTCGTCATCTCGATGGCCAAAAGGGTGCGTTAGGCGTCGATGCTCAGATGCCAAAGGTGTCGCGGAACTTCTCCTTGACCTCGGGGATGCCCTTGACGATCTCGTCCTGACTCGGGCGCACCACCTTGATCTGCTCAAGCGGCTTAGCACCGGGCGCCGGCGCGATCCCTTTGATGACGGACAGCGAATGGCTCTTGACCTGCGTCTCGGCCGCTTCCTTGTCGAGCAGGAACTCGAGGTATAGCTTGGCGGCGTTCGGCGACGGAGCATTTTTCGGGATACCGCTTGGCGAGACCATCAGCAGCGCACCGTCGGTCGGGTAGATCACCGCGAGCGGATTGCCCTTGTCGCGGCTGAGCAGCGTCGTCGCCTCCGGACCGGCGGCAACCCAGCGCTCCTTGGAGTTCAGCATCGTCACGGTGTCATTGACCGAACGCCCGATCTGCGGCTCGTTCTTCTCGAGTTTCTCGAAGTAGTCCCAGCCGTAGAGCTTGCGCATCAGCACGACCCAGGTACCGACATAGCCGCTGAACGCCGGATGGCCGATCGACACCTTCTTCTTCCACTTCGGGTCGAGCAAATCGGGCCAGTTCTTCGGAGCATCCTTCTCTGAGACCAGGCTCGAGTTGTAAGTGATCAGCATCAGCGCAGCCGCGGTGACATGGTAGTTGCTGTCCGCGTCGTTGTAAGGCTTGAGCGAATCGACCATTTTGGCCAGATTGTTCGGCTTGTACTGCATCAGGATGCCGCGCTTTTTCAGATCGACGTAATGCCCAACGTCGGTGCTGCTAAACAGCGAGGCCACCGGTTTGTCGGCCTTCAGATCCTGCTGGAAGCGCTGATAGGCGACCTGCGCGGTGGTGCGCACGAAATTGCACTTGACGCCCGGGTACTTCTTCTCGAACGCGGCGCACAGTTTGGCGGCCTCTTCGGTGTTGTAATGCGCGGTATAGACCGTGAACTCTTTCTCCTTCTTGGCCGCCTCATAGAGTTCCTTTTCCCAGGCTGGCATCTGGGCAAATGCCGGAGCGGCCGCGATAGTGGCGGCGAACCCCGCGAGCGCGACCAGGCGGCCGAACATGCGTCGTTTCATTTCGAGTCTCCCGTTGTTGTCAGTCATAGCGGCCCGCCGGTTCAGCGGCCACGGAACACCGGCTTACGCTTTTCCATGAAAGCGGTCCGGCCCTCGACATAGTCGAGGCTCTGGAAACAGCGGTCAACGACCGCTTTGCACAGATTCATGTCGCGCTGCGATTCGTCCTCGACGACCTGCCCGACCAGCGTCTTAATCGATGCCACTGTCAGCGGCGCGTTCTCGGCGATCATGCCAGCATACTCGCGCACGAAGGTCTCGAGCCGATCGGCCGGCACCACGCGATTGACCAGCCCCATCGCCTGAGCCTCGGCGGCGCTGAACTGGCGTGCGGTGTAGAAAATCTCCTTCGCGTACGACGGGCCGACGATGTCGACCAACTTGCGCACGCCGGCGAATTCATACCCCAGCCCGAGCCGGGCGGCCGGCACGCCAAAGCGCGCGCCCTCCTCGGCAATGCGCAGATCGCAGGACGTGGCGACCGACACGCCGCCACCGATGCAAAAACCACGGATCATCGCAATTGTCGGTTTGCCCACCAGACGCAGGGCCTCGGAAGCACGACCAGAGGTCTCACCATAGATGCGGGTGGTTTCGGGCGACGAACGCCGCTGCTCGAACTCGGAAATATCGGCACCGGACACAAAGGCCTTGTCGCCGGCCCCCTTGACCACGATCACGCGGATCGCGTCATCGGCGGCATAGTCAGAGACGATGGCGTGCAGACCTTCCCACATCGCCATCGACACCGCGTTGCGACGCTCGGGATTGTTGAATGTGATCCAACCGATCGCACCATCCTTCTCGGCGATCATCTTGTCCGTCGTCGAAATCGGCATCGGTCACCCCCTTGCGATTAGCCGGAGGCGATTGATGCCTCCAGGCTGTCGGAGAAAACGTCGATGACGCCTGCCTTCCGAACTGCGGCGATTGTTGCCGCAGCCCGACGCAGCGGTCAAGGATTCGCCAGCCGCATTTCCAATGCATGCAAATCTGCGAAGGCCTCCGGCACCGCGGTCCCGACGCTCAGCGACTTTGCCTCAACCAGATCGGGACGCCTGATCCAGGCCGATCTGAGGCCTGCTGCCTGCGCCGCCAGCACATCGAGATGCAGATCGTCGCCAACATGCAGAACCTTGTCAGCTTCGACACCGATGCGTCGGCAGGCCTCATGAAAAATTCGCGGATCAGGCTTGGCATAGGCGAAGTCCTGCGCCGACAACATCGCGCTGAACAATCCGCCCAGGCCGACTCGATCGAGATCCGCATTACCGTTAGTGATCGCGACCAGCCGGTAGCGATTCGCCCAGCGCGTCAGCACCGGCAATACATCCGGATACAGGCTGACCTGCTGGCGTGCGGCCAGGAACACCTGGAATGCGGGTTCGGCGAGCTGCGGGTCTTCGCCAGCCTCGCGCAGAGCTGCGCGCAGCACGTCGCGTCGCACGAAGCTGACATCATGCGCGCGCGGCGCATGCGCCTGCAGCACCTCGGCACGCAACTGCGCGCGCCGCTCGGAGCTCAGTAACGCGGCGGTGGCCGGCGCATTGCCGGCCAGCCACTGCGCAAGCTCGCGCTCGGCTTGCAGCAGCGTCGGGCGCAGCGGCCAGAGCGTGTCGTCCAGATCCAGCGTGATCGCCAGGATGTCGCGCATCGTGCAGTCGCGTTCCGCTACAAGCTTCTTGGTCAGCGCGATCAGCCGCCGATGAAATTGGGCTTGCGCTTCTCGACAAATGCGCGCGCCGCCTCAGCATGATCCGCGGTGGCCATGCAGCGCACCTGGTTCATCGCCTCGCCATCGATCGAGGTGCGCAGGTCAGAAATTGCCGCCACGTTGATGTTGTTCTTGATCAGCCCCAGCGCGACCGAAGGGCCGCTGGCCAGTGCACCAACGAACTCAGCGACTTCACGCTCCATGCTGTCGGCAGAAAACACCCGGTTGACCAGCCCGATCTCGAGCGCCTGCTCGGCACTGAGCACCGGCGAGAACATCAGCAATTCCTTCGCACGGCTCGGTCCGACCAGTTGCGTCAGGAAATAGCTCGCGCCGTAATCACCGGCCAGCCCGACCTTGGCGAACGCCACGGTCATCTTGGCGCCCGATACTGCCAGCCGGAAGTCGCAGGACATCGCCAGTCCGAGACCGGCGCCGGCCGCAGCACCCGGAATCACCGCAACGGTCGGCTTTCGCATCTCGTGCAGCATCCGTGACGCCTCGGCACGTTCGCGCAGACGAGCCATCCGTTCCTCAAAGCCCTGCTTCTGATCGCGCCCGCCCGCCATCGCCTTGACGTCGCCACCCGCACAAAACGCGCCGCCAGCTCCCGTCAGAACGACGACCCGCACCTGCGGATCGAGCGCCGCGCGCCGCAGCGCATCGAGCATCAGGTAAGACATCTCCAGGCTCAGCGCATTGCGAGCCTGCGGGCGATTCATCGTCAGCGTGAGCACCCCGTCACGCAAGTCTTCGAGCAGGTCTTTTTGGTCCAAGGCGGTTCTCCATCGATGGCACCAGCGGCGCAAGCCTCGCCGCCAGTTCCGGTTTTCTGCAATCCGAATGTCGCTCGCGCGGATCGATTTGACATCTCCACGCCGGCTCGGCACAGTACCAGACAGTCGACCAAACGTGGCGGGAGAGACTCCCGCGGCCACAGCCGCCGGGGGCGCCGAAGGTGTATCGCCCCGAAAACTCTCAGGCAAAAGGACTGCCACGGTATCGACTCTCTGGAGAGAAAGCGCGGCCATTTGCCGACGCTTCGCCGAAGGAAACAGGTGGTGACGGCCCCGACAGGGTCCGGCACAACTGAATGTCTCAGGCAAAAGGACAGAGGGGGCTCCGACCACAACATTGCGGCCAGCAGGCACGCACAGGAGCCCTTCATGGACAATCCGTCCAGCCTCAAGTACACCGCCAGCCACGAATGGCTGCGCGACAACGGCGATGGCACCGCCACCGTCGGCATCACGTTTCACGCCCAGGATGCACTCGGCGAACTGGTTTACGTCGAGCTGCCCGAGGTCGGACGCGAAGTTGGAGCCGGCGAAGCCTGCGTGGTCGTTGAGTCGACCAAAGCTGCCTCGGATGTGTATTCGCCGGTCGCGGGCGAAATTCTCGAGGTCAACGCGTCGCTGGCCGATGCGCCGCAAACCGTCAACGACGCACCATTCGAGGGCGGATGGTTGTTCAAGGTCCGTATTGCCGATCCAGCATCGCTTGCATCGCTGATGTCGGCAGATGACTACAGTGCCGGCCCCGGCGCGGCCTGAGGCGCACTATGGCAAACAAAGAGACAGGCGCCGGTTCGATCCAGGCGCTGTTCGGTCATGACGAATTCCATGCCCGCCACCTGGGCCCGAGTGAGCAGCAGCAGCAGGCGATGCTGGCCTCGCTTGGCTTCGCAACGCGCGATGCACTGATTCGCGCCTGCGTCCCGGAGTCGATCCGCATCGATGATCCGCTGGCCTTGCCGGCACCGGCCAGCGAGGCTGCCGCGCTGGCCGAACTGGCTGCGCTGGCTGATGAAAACCAGGTCTGGCGTTCGTACATCGGCGCCGGCTACTTCGGCACGATCACGCCCGAGCCGATCAAGCGCAATGTGCTCGAGAACCCGGGCTGGTACACCGCGTACACGCCGTACCAGGCCGAAGTCGCGCAGGGCCGCCTCGAAGCGCTGCTGAACTTCCAGCAGATGGTGATCGATCTCACCGGGTTGCCGGTCGCGAACGCCTCGCTGCTCGACGAAGCAACCGCCGCCGCCGAGGCGATGGCACTGTGCCGGCGCGCATCGCGCTCCAAAGCCAGCGGTTTTTTCGTCGACTCCGGCGTGCACCCTCAAGTTCTGTCGGTGATCCGCACCCGTGCGCAGTGGATGGGGATCGAGTTGCAGATCGGCGACGCCGACAAGGACCTGGATCCGACAACCGTGTTCGGTGCGCATCTGCAGACCCCGGACACCGAAGGTCGGGTGCGGGATTTCAGCCCGCTGATCGCCGCGCTGCATCAGACTGGCGCGAAAGTCAGTGTCGGAACCGATCCGCTCTCGCTGCTGCTGCTTCGTTCGCCCGGCGCGATGGGCGCCGACATCGCAATCGGCTCGACCCAGCGATTCGGCATTCCGCTCGGCTATGGCGGCCCGCATGCGGCCTTCATGTCCTGCCGCGACGAGCTGGTGCGCATGCTGCCGGGCCGGATCATCGGTGTGTCCAAGGATGCCGCCGGTAACCAGGCCTTGCGCATGGCCCTGCAAACCCGCGAGCAGCACATCCGTCGCGAGAAGGCCACCAGCAACATCTGCACCGCACAGGCCCTGCTGGCGAACATGGCGAGCTTTTACGCGGTCTATCACGGACCGCAAGGACTGCGCCGGATCGCACTTCGGGTCAATGCGCTCACACGCTTGCTCGCTGCCTGCGCCCCGGCACGACAGCCGCTGCATGCGGAGTTCTTTGACACCCTCGCCTACGATGCAGGCAAGGACACTCAGGCGATTTTCCAGCGCGCCGAATCGCTGCGCATCAACCTACGCCGTCTTGGTGGCAATCGCATCGGCATCAGCCTGGATGAAACCGTCACGATGGCCGATGTGGCTGATCTTGCCTATGTACTGTCGGGCAAACGGCTCGCGGCCGACGAGCTAGCGCGAATCGCTGAACGCACCGGTATTACCCCGACTTCGATCCCGGCCCCCCTGCAGCGCGAGGACGCTGTGCTGAGCCATCCGGTCTTCAATCGCTATCACAGCGAGACCGAGTTCATGCGCTACGTGAAGAAACTCGAGAACCGCGACATCTCGCTGGTGCACTCGATGATTCCACTGGGCTCGTGCACGATGAAGCTGAACGCGGCCTCGGAGATGGCACCGCTTGGCTGGCCGCAGTTCGCAAACATCCATCCGTTCGCGCCGACCCAGCAGACAGCGGGCTACGCGCGCATGCTGGCACAGCTTGGTGACTGGCTGGCCGAAATCACGGGCTTCGATTCGGTGTCCTTCCAGCCCAATTCCGGTGCGCAAGGGGAATACGCGGGACTGCTGGCGATCCGCAACTACCTGCACTCACGAAGCGAAGGCCATCGCGATGTCTGCCTGATCCCCTCATCGGCACACGGCACCAACCCGGCGTCCGCGCAGATGATGGGCATGCGGATCGTTGTGGTCGCCTGCGATGCAGACGGCAACATTGATGTCGCCGATCTGCGCGCCAAGATCGCCCAGCATCGCGACGCAATCGCGGCGCTGATGGTGACCTATCCGTCGACACACGGCGTGTTCGAATCCACGATTCGTGAGGTTTGCGCCCTGGTGCACGAGGCTGGCGGTCAGGTCTACATGGACGGCGCGAACCTGAACGCCCAGGCCGGCGTGACCAAGCCCGGCCTGATCGGTGCCGACGTCTGCCACATGAACCTGCACAAAACCTTCTCGATCCCGCATGGCGGCGGTGGCCCGGGCATGGGGCCGATCGCGGTCGCGGCGCATCTGGCACCGCATCTTCCGGGCAACCCGTTCGACGCGAACGATGGCCAGTCGCACAACGGATCGGTATCGGCCGCACCGTTCGGCAGCGCGCTGATCACCACGATCTCGTGGATGTACATCCGGATGATGGGCGCGAGCGGCGTGCGCAACGCGACCGAGGTCGCGATCCTGAACGCCAACTACATCGCCAGCCGGCTGCGCGAGCGCTTCCCGGTGCTCTACACCGGTGCGAATGGCTGCGTCGCGCATGAGTGCATCCTCGACATGCGCAACCTGAAGGCGCAATACGGCGTCGGCGCCGAAGATCTGGCCAAGCGACTGATGGACTATGGCTTTCATGCGCCGACCCTGTCGTTCCCGGTCGCCGACACCCTGATGGTCGAGCCGACCGAATCGGAGTCCAAGCCCGAACTGGATCGATTCTGCGACGCGATGATCGCGATCCACGACGAGCTTCAGAAAATCGCCTCGGGCGAGTTTGATCGCAACGACAATCCGCTCAAGGGCGCACCGCACACCGCCCAGGAAATCGCCGGCGAGTGGACGCATGCCTATTCACGTGCGCAGGCGGCCTACCCGCTCGCCTGGCTGCGCGACGCGAAGTTCTGGCCAAGCGTCAAGCGGATCGACAACGCAGGTGGCGATCGAACGCTAATCTGCAGTTGCCCGCCAATCGACGAGTACCAGTGAGGGCCCGATGAGCCAGACGCTACGACACGTTCCGCTCGATGCGCTGCATCGCGAACTCGGCGCGAAGATGGGCGGCTTTGCCGGCTTCGATATGCCGATCCAGTATCCGGCCGGGCTGAAGGCCGAGCATCTTCACACCCGCGAACGCGCCGGCCTGTTCGACGTTTCGCATATGGGGCAGATCCGGATCAGGCCGATCGACGGGCAGATCGCAAGCCTGCATCGCGAGTTGCAGGCCGCGCTGCCGATCGACTTCGACGGCTGGCCTGTCGGCTTGCAGCGCTACTCGCTGCTTCTCAACGACAACGGCGGCATCGAAGACGATCTGATGCTGGTCAACCTCGGCAGCGAAGTCCGCATGGTGGTCAATGCCGGTAATCGCGACGCCGATTTCGCGGAACTCGCCCGGCGATGCCCTGGCCTTGCGTTCGAATGGGTGGATGCCGCGCTGATCGCGCTGCAGGGGCCGAGCGCCGAGCAGGCACTCGCCAGGCTCGATCCGCAGGCGGCTTCGATGCGGTTCATGCAGGCGTGCGAGCTGTCTTTGCTCGGCGCCGCCTGCTTCACGACCCGCTCCGGCTACACCGGCGAGGATGGCTACGAGATCTCGATACCGCTGTCGCACGCTGAGCAGGTGGTGCGCCAACTGCTCGCCGATGCGGATGTCGCGCCGGTCGGACTGGGCGCGCGCGACACCTTGCGACTGGAGGCCGGGTTGCCATTGCATGGCAACGACATTGGCCCGGACACCACGCCGGTCGAGGCTGGACTCGGTTTTGCGATCCCCAAGTCACGCCGGCGCGGTGGCGCTCGCGAGGGCGGATTTCCGGGTTCGCAGCGCATCCTCGCGCAGTTCGTCGACGGCGCGCCACGCAAGCTGGTCGGACTGTTGTCCTTCGAACCCATCCCGATCCGAGCGCATGCACCGATCGTCGACGATGCCGATCAGGCGATCGGCGAAGTCACCAGCGGCACCGTGTCGCCGACCCTGAACCAGCCGGTGATGCTTGCTTACCTGAACGCGGACGCACTGCGCGCAAGCGCGGACGGAAAATTCAAGGCGCAGGTGCGCGACAAGCGCCCGACGGTGCAAGTCACACCGCTGCCGTTTGTAGCCAAGCGCTACAAGCGCTGAGCGCCACCGCGCGCTTAGCGTCTGGTCATCGCGCGAGCGAGCGCATCGGCCATCGCGCCATGCGCTGGCGTCGGCGAGCCCCGCGACGGCTGGTCGGGCCGCTCGCCTCGAGGCCGCTGCCCGGAGTTCATGCGCGCCGTCTTGCCTGCATCGCTCCCCGCGCCTCGTCCTGCCCCCGACGCGCGGGCCTCATCATCGAGGCGCATGGTCAGCGCAACACGCCGCCGCTTCAGATCGACCTCGACCACCTTGACCTTGACCAGGTCCCCGGCCTTGACCACCTCGCGCGCGTCGCGAATGAACTTTCGACTCATGGCTGAGATGTGCACCAAGCCGTCCTGGTGCACGCCAACATCAACGAAGGCACCAAACGCGGTGACATTGGTGACCACCCCCTCGAGCACCATCTCGGGCTGCAGATCCTTCAGATCCTCCACCCCGTCGCGAAAAGTCGCCGTCCGGAACTCCGGGCGCGGATCGCGGCCGGGCTTTTCCAGTTCGGCCAGAATGTCGCGCACCGTGGGCAGACCGATTCGCTCGTCGCAATAGCGCTCGGCGCGCACCTGGCGCAAGACCTCTGCCTTGCCGAGCACACCGGAAAGATCACGCTTCAAATCGGCGAGCAAACGCTCGACGACCGGATAGGCTTCCGGATGCACTGCCGAGCTATCGAGCGGCTGCTCGCCATCGCGGATGCGCAGAAAGCCCGCCGACTGCTCGAAGGCCTTCTCGCCGAGCCGCTGCACATCGCGCAACGCCTGCCGGCTCGTAAAGCGTCCATGCAGATCACGATGGCGCACGATGTTGTCGGCGAGCGACCGGTTCAGCCCGGAGATGCGCGCCAGTAGCGCCGCGCTCGCGGTGTTCACGTCGACCCCGACCGCATTGACGCAGTCCTCGACCACTGCGTCCAGCGTACGCGCCAGTCGCACCTGTGACACATCATGCTGATACTGGCCAACGCCGATCGCCTTCGGATCGATCTTGACCAACTCGGCCAGCGGATCCTGCAAACGCCGCGCGATCGACACTGCACCACGCAGGCTCACGTCGAGATCCGGAAATTCGCGCGCCGCAAGCTCCGAGGCCGAATACACCGATGCGCCCGCCTCGCTGACCATGATCTTGGTCAGCCCGAGTTGCGGATGTCGCTTGATCAGATCGGCCGCGAGCCGATCAGTCTCACGCGATGCGGTGCCGTTGCCGATTGCCAGCAGTTCGGCGCGATGCGCAGACGCGAGCCTGGCAAGGGTGGCAATCGCGCCGTCCCAGTCGTTGCGTGGCGCATGCGGATAGATGGTCGCGGTCTCGAGCAGCTTGCCGGTGGCGTCGACGACTGCAAGCTCGACTCCGGTACGCAGCCCGGGATCCAGGCCGATGGTCGTGCGCGCTCCAGCCGGCGCGGCCAGCAGCAGATCATGCAGGTTGGCGCCGAACACCTTGATTGCGTCCTCTTCGGCGCGCTCGCGCAGGGCACCGAGCAGTTCGCTCTCGAGCTGCCAACCCAGCTTGACCGACCAGGTCCAGCGAACCGTCTGCGCAAGCCAGGCATCCGCGGGCCTGCCTTGGTCAACGATGCCGAAGCGGGCCGCAATGAGTCGCTCACAGGACTCCGGTCGCAGCGGCGGATCGGCGAGTTCTTCGGGCAACTTCAGCGCGAGCTTGAGGATTTGTTCGCGCCGACCGCGCAGCATCGCCAACGCCCGGTGTGAGGCCACCGCAGCCAGCGGCTCGCGATGATCAAAATAGTCGGAGAACTTTTGCGCGTCCGCGTCTTTGGCCTGCGGCGTGTCGTCCAGCAGCGAGACCAGTTGCGCCTGCGCCAGCAGATGCTCGCGCAGCCTGCCGACCAGTTCGGCATCCTCGGCGAAGCGCTCGATCAGGATCTGCCGGGCTCCGTCCAGCGCGGCCTTCGCATCCGGCACGCCCGGATTGTCACCATCCGGGCTGGTGAAGGGCTCACGCAGATACGCGGCCGCAAGTTGCTCCGGAACCAGCGAAGGGTCCTGCAGCAATGCGTCGGCAAGCGGCTCCAGACCAGCCTCGCGCGCGATCTGCGCCTTCGTGCGGCGCTTGGGCTTGTAGGGCGCGTAGAGATCTTCCAGACGCTGCTTGGTATCGGCCGCTTCGATCGCCACCCGCAACGCATCATCGAGCTTTCCCTGCGACTCAATGGACTCGAGCACCGTGGCTCGTCGTTGCTCGAGTTCACGCAGATAGCCGAGTCGTTCCTCGAGCATGCGCAGCTGGGTGTCGTCCAGCCCGCCGGTCACTTCCTTGCGATAGCGCGCGATGAAGGGCACGGTCGCCCCTTCATCCAGCAAACGCACTGCGGCCTCCACCTGGGCCGGGCGCACCGCCAATTCGGCAGCAATTCTCTGTTCGATCGACTCGGGCATCTCAGACGCGGAACACCTTGCCCGGATTCATGATGTTGTCGGGGTCCAGCGCCAGTTTGATCCGTCGCATCAGATCGATTGCATCGTCGCCGACCTCCTCGACCAGGAAGCCGATCTTGTGCAGACCAACGCCGTGCTCGCCGGTGCAAGTGCCATCCATCGACAGCGCGAGTCTGACGATCTCGTCGTTGAGCCGCTCGGCGTCCGCGACCTCTTTCTCGTTGTCGATGTCGATCAGCAGCACCGCATGAAAATTGCCGTCACCGACATGGCCCAGAATCATCGTCGGAAAATCCGCGGTATCCAGGATCGCACGGGCACCGATGATCGAATCGGCCAGCCGCGAGATCGGCACGCAGGTGTCGGTGGAGATCGCACGCCGTCCGGGGCTGACCTGCAGACACGCGAAATAGGCGGT
>JALRBB010000386.1 GCA_023257915.1 Quisquiliibacterium sp.
TTTCCTCCGCCGAGGCACTAGTCAATCCATTTGACTCGCGCATGACCATCGATCCGGCCACGCCAGACGCGGCGGATCCGGCCAACGCCGCGTTGACGCTGACCGGTGGCTTCATCACGCCCCCAGTCTTTAGCAATGTGATTTTCGATTCTCATCTCGATAGTCGTAACCGAATGGGCCGGCTGGTCGGCTTCGTATCGCGTCTGGTCGAACAAAGCCGCAGCGGCACCGCCGGCTGTACCGGGGGCGTACTCAGCGCAAGCGTTGCCCGGGGTGTGGGCGTCAGCGTGGAAACAGCCTTGCTGGTCGGTGGTACCGCCAAGGGTCGCGGGTACTCGTACAGCGCGCAGCGCGTCACCAATGTGTCCACCACCTCCGAGAGCGCGGTGTACTTCGTCGACTTCTTGCTGGACCCGACCGCCTGCGCGGTCGGTGCGCCGCTGTCGGTGCCTTCCTCATCGATTGCAATCCGCAAGCTGGCGGACTCGACCCTGATCGTCGACTTCGACACGCTCAGAGAGTTGCCCGTCTACCAGTACAACGGCGTATCCTCTGGCGTACTCGACAACCCGAACTGGTACTGACCGGCCTGCGCGGGCCGGTCATGCCCGCCCAGACCCCATGAGCGCCACGCCCAACACCAGCAGCACGCACGCCACCCCTGGTTACGACACCGCCGCGGTGCAGGCCTGGATCAAAGCCCATGTGCCGGGCCTGACGCCACCGCTGCACTGGACCCGCCTCGAGGGCGGGCACTCCAACCTCACCTACCTGCTGCAGGACGCGCATGGCCGCAAGGCGGTGATTCGCCGCCCGCCGATGGGCGAGTTGCTGCCCAAGGCGCATGACATGGGCCGCGAGTGGGCGATCATCAGCGCGCTCGGACCCACGTCGGTACCGGTTCCGCAGGCACTCGGCTTTTGCGAGGACCCGTCGGTCACCGGCGCGCATTTTTATGTGATGGGCTTTGTCGATGGCGCGCCGCTCTATGTCACGGCCGATGTGCAGCGACTGCTGCCGCTGCAGCGTCGAGAGCGCTTTGCGCATTCCTTCATCGACGTGCTGGCCGATCTGCACTCGATCGATCCCGACCAGGTCGGCCTTGGCGAGCTGGGCAAGAAGGATGGCTATATCGAGCGCCAGCTCAAGACCTGGTACCGCTCCTGGAACGCGTCGATTGAAGATGCCCGGATGGACGACCCGCGTGCCCACGCGCTGCAGCAGTATTTTCTCGAGCATCTGCCCGAACAGGGTCCGGCCCGTGTCGTGCACGGCGACTATGGCACGCACAATTGTCTCGTGGGTCCGGACGGCGCGATCGCGGCAGTGGTCGACTGGGAAATCTCCACGCTCGGTGATCCGCTGGCCGATCTGGCCTACGCCTTGAATCAGTGGACCGAGCCTGGCGATACGGTGCCATTTCGCAGCGATGCCCCGACAACGCTGCCGGGTTTCCCGCCGCGGCAGGCGCTGATCGACCGCTATGCGCAGCGTACCGGTCGCAATCTGGCGCAGCTCGACTATTACGTCGGCTTTAATCGCTGGAAGTCGGCTGCGATCGGCCATGGCGTCTACGCCCGCTATCTGGCCGGAAAAAAGAGCAGCGACGGGGTCGATCTGCCCGAGCTACGCCAGCGAGTGCTGAATTTCCTCGCGCTGGCCGAGCAGGCGGTCGCGCGGCTTGAAGGCTGAGCCCGCGCTCTGGCCCGCAGGGCAGGCCTAGCAAGCGCAGTTGCGCCAAGACAACTTAGTCTTTACGGTAGACGTCCGACGAAATGATGACGTCCTTATGTCCCGCCAAGCCCCTCCGATCGCATTTGCCCCCGACGTTAAGGAGCATGATCGGTTACGCATTTTTGAGCTGATCGCGCAAACCCATCCTGATCTCTTGCAGGTGGTTGATGCGTCCGGGCGCATCGTTTTCATGAACGACGCCGTCCGCCAAGTCAGAGTTCGAGCGGGTTTGTCGCCGCAAAATCTGCAGGTCGCGGTGCTGGTGCATCCCGATGAGCAACATGACGCAGCGCAAGAATTGAAGGCGCTGTTTCAGGGCGATAAGGTCCGTGCCGAAGGGGTGTTCAGACTCAGGCAGTCCGACGGCGAATATCGCGCCTATCGGGTTGTCGGACAGCGCATGTCCGTGGATTCGGACCTGGGCGTGCTGGTGTTGTTGACCTACGTTGATATCCAGGACCAGCTTCAGCTTGAACACGAGCGCCATGAAAAGGCTGCGCTGTTCGATGCCCTGGTTTCGGCGATTTCCGAAATCACTTCCTTGCTCGATCCATCGGGTCGACCTGTTTATCTAAGCCCTGCGCTTCGCCAGGCGAGACAGGCGCAGGGTGTGGACGCAGAGGCACCCCTTGGCGCACTCATCCACCCGGATGACCGCGAACAGGTGCTTCTGGCGTTCAAGGAGGTCGCCACCACGGGTAACCCTGGGGTCGCCCAATACCGATACCTGGATGCGACTCGGGAAAACGAATGGAGAACTGTCCGCAGTCAGGCGCGGGCAGTCTTCGATGAACGCGGCCAGATCAAATATGTACTTAATGCAACCGTCGACCTCACCGATCAGCTTGAACAGGAGAACAAGCTTCGACAAGCCGAGATTAAGGCAGCACGCTTCGATTCGGAACAGCGGCTAGGCGCGCTGCTCAACCAAGGCGTGCTAGGCATCATGGAACTCGATGCAGACGGTGTCATCGTCGAGGTTAATGATGCGGTATGTAGGATGGGTGGCTTTACCCGGGAGCAAGCGCTAGGACGACATCTGGAAGAATTTGTAGATCCGCCAGAACGTGTGAATCTTCGCACGAGGATTGAGGCCTTAGCCCGGGGCGAGGAGCCTGAGGCAATCCAGCTCAGAAAATACCGGCATCAGAATGGTCAGCCGATCTGGGTGGCTGCGCAGGTGCGGGCAATCCGCGATCCGCAGGGCCGGGTAACCGGCTCGATTCGATTCGCAATCGATATCACGCCGCAAAAGCTGGCTGAAGAGGCGCTGGCCGAGAGCGAGGCGAAGTACCGGCTGATCACCGATCACCAGACTGACTTCGTGCAGTTGTGGAATACCGACGGCACGCTGGTCTATGACAGTCCGTCACTGCTGCGGCTGCGTCATGAGGACCATTTCAAGGTTCGTGGGATGGGGGATTCGGCGACGACCCTGATTCATCCGGACGATCGCGAACGCCTGAGGGAGGTGTTCCAGTTTCTGACGACTGGCGGGCAAGCTCGCTACGAAGCGCGCTGGGTCTTGCCGAGCGGTGAAATGCGCTGGGTCGAGGGAACCGGGCGCGCGATCCTGGGGCCGGACGGCCAGGTCGAGAAGGTACTGACGGTGAATCGCGACATCACCGATCGCAAGCTGGCCGAGCAGCAGCGCGAGCAGGCGCTTGAGCAGGCGCGCATCGCCAGCGAGGCCAAGAGCCAGTTTCTCGCCCGGGTGAGCCATGAGTTGCGCACCCCGTTGAACGCGGTGCTCGGCTATGGCTATCTGCTGTCGCAGTCCGCGCTTGATGCGACACAGGCCGCACAGTTGCAACAGATCGTCAGTAGCTCGAAGCATCTGCTTGGCCTGATCAGCGATGTGCTCGATCTGTCCCGCATCGAGGCCGGTCAGCAGCGTGTGAATCCGGCGCCCTTTTCGTTGAAGGTGCTGCTCAACAACGTCCTGGACGCGGTTCGCCCGGCCGCTGATGCCCGCGGCATCGCGCTGCTTGGCGAGGACACCCGCGATCTGCCCGATCAATGGATCGCAGACGAGGGCCTGATCCGTCAAGCCCTGTTGAACTTCCTGTCCAACGCGGTCAAGTTCACCGAGCGCGGACAGGTACGGCTGCTTGTGCGCGCGCCAATCGTCGGCGGGCAGCGCCTGCGCTTCGAGGTGCATGACACCGGACCTGGCATTGCTCCGGACAAACTTGGTGCGCTGTTTCAGGCCTTCAGCCAGCTCGCGCAGGATGCGCGAGGCACCGGCCTGGGGCTGGAGATCACGCGGCGAATCGTCGAGGCGATGGGTGGCGAGGTGGGGGTGCAGAGCACGCTGGGGCAGGGCAGCTGCTTCTGGTTCGAACTCGAACTTGAACGACAGCCTGGGCCGACACAGGCTCTGGCGCAGCAGCCAGGATCGGCCGAGCCGATGCCGCAGCCAGCGTCGGTGCCTGCGGCAGCCGAGAGTCTGCGGGCTCGCCATGCGGGCACCACGGTGATGGTGGCCGAGGACGATCCAATCAGCCAGGCGCTAATGACGCTCCTGCTCGAGGAGGTCGGCCTGAACGCTGAGCTGGCCAACGATGGTGCCGAAGCCCTGGCCCTGGCCGAGGCCGGCCAGTATGCGCTGGTGCTGATGGATCGCCAGATGCCGGGCATGGACGGGCTCGAGGCGACACGCGCGATTCGGCGCCTGCCCGGCTGGCAGCAGGCCCCGATCGTGGCGCTGACTGCCGACGCGTTGACCGAGACCCGCGACGCCTGTCTGGCCGCCGGCATGACAAGCTTTCTGACCAAGCCGGTTGACGCAGACCAGCTGTATTCGGCGCTGCTGGAGCTGCTGGATCGCGCTTGACCCGCACTGGCGCCCGCCGGCAGGCAGGCGGTTGCGCAGAATTGACGCAACATTGTTTCAGTTCTGACACAAATCCGCGGTGCCTTGAGGCCCACTGAAAGAGCGACCGGAAAAGCGCGCAGTGCGGCGCTCTCCGGTGGCCAGGCCTGAAGGCTTGCCTCTCAAGTTCAGAGGGGTATCCTGAATCAAAGGCCCGCTAGCCTATGTCATTGAAACCGCTGAGGTTTGCGCAGCTCTTGCTGCCTTCGAGCGCCTCGCCCTGACTCGCCGATGGATGGCGAAGGGAGATTAATCATGAAACATGTGTTCACCCGAGCGTGCATCGCAGCGGTGGTCGGCGCGAGCTTGCTCGCGTCTGCGGCGATGGCCCAATCGCCACGCCCGATCGCCCCTGACAAGGCGCGAGTCATTGAGTTCTGGACCAAGGAGCGGCGCGCCGCGGCGATCCCGCGAGATCTCGTCATCGATGAGCGCGGCCTGGGTTACCTGAGGCACCGGTCAGGCTTTTTGCAGCCGCATGGACATGACACGCCGGCAGTCACGCGCGGCAGCGATCCGACGCCGTCGCCGTTTGCGAAGGGGAGCGGCGGCGGTGGGGATACGACAGCGCCGGTGGTGAGCGCTGAGTCTCCTGCGATAGGGGAAACGATTGGCAGCGACGCCACTTTTTCGGCGACAGTGACTGACGAAGGCGGAAGCGGCGTCAGCCGGGTTGACTTCATCATCCAGAAAGGCGGCGGCCTGTCGCAGACCTTCAGACCGTCTCAATCGGGCAATACCTGGTCGATCAAGTTGTCCGGTTTCAGCAACGGTGACTGGACCTGGTATGTCCGGGCCAAGGATGGTGCACGAAACACTTCTGCGGAGACGCCTATTGGTTTTCAGGTCGATACGGGGAGTGGTGACAGTTCGGGTGGTGGCGGAAGCAGCGATGGCGTGGTTGTGAACGCGGGCTGGACGGCCGGAGGTACGGTCCAGACTGCTGCCGGGCGGCTGTTCTACGAGATGCCGAAGTCGTACAGCAAGCGTTGGGGTTACAGCTATGGCTGGTATGTCTGCTCCGGAACTGTGGTCACCGATGGGGCGACGGGCCGGTCGGTGATCCTGACCGCAGCGCATTGCGTCTACGAGGATGTCTACAAGCAGTTTGCGACCAAGGTCCAGGACAGCAGCGTCAGCATGATCGCCGAGTTCCGCCTGGAAAAACCGGTCCAGGAAGCCGTGGACGATGTGACCACCGCGGTATCGATGGTGCGCTCCAGCTTGCCCGCCGACATGCGGGATCCCATCATAACCA
>JALRBB010000360.1 GCA_023257915.1 Quisquiliibacterium sp.
CTCGGCGGCGGCGGTAGGCAATCTCGCCGGTCCGGTCGCCGCGGGTGCCGCGTTCGATCATTTTGGTTCGCACATGCCGGTGATGATCGCCTGCGCGTTCAGTTCGACCCTTGCGGTGTGGGCGGGCTGGCGGCTGACCCGGCAATCGGCGGGGATTGCTCACTAAGCAACTCGGCAGTCGTTGGCCCAGATGGCAGCGCTGGTCGCGTCAATACCGCGAGCGCTGTGCTTGCCATGCCCCGAACCAGTAACATCTTTCGCCGGGCGAATCGGCGCCCTCGCATCTAGAACCGGAGACTTCGATGACCGCTGCCAGCGATCACGCGCCCCAGCAGGCCGCCCGCGACGACTTCTATCGCCGAATCGATGCCAAAAACATGACACCGCTCTGGGAGGTGCTCCATGCACTGGTGCCGCCCGAGCCGACACAATCCTGCGAGCCGGCGATCTGGCGCTGGGACGAAGTCAAACCCTATCTGCTCGAGTCGGGCTCGCTGATCACAGCCGAGGAGGCAGTACGCCGCGTGCTGATCTTCGAAAACCCGGCGATGCGTGGCGAGTCGCTGGTCACGCCCAGCCTGTATGCCGGTCTGCAACTGATCCTGCCCGATGAAGTTGCACCTAGCCACCGGCACACGCAATCGGCGCTGCGCTTCATCGTCGACGGCCGGGGCGCCTACACCGCGGTGGACGGCGAGCGCACGACGATGTTTCCGGGCGATTTCATCATCACGCCGTCCTGGACCTGGCATGACCATGGCAACGACGGTGTGGATGGCTCTGCCGAACCGGTCGTCTGGCTGGACGGCCTGGACATTCCGATCATCCGGATGTTTGGCGCCGGGTTTGCCGAAAACCTTGCCGAGCGCTCGCAGGCGGTCAGCCGCCCGGAGGGCGACAGCGATGCGCGCTTTGCGCACAATCTGCTGCCGGTGCGCCAGCTTCAGCCGGGCAAGAGCTCACCGATCTTCAACTATCCGTACGCACGCTCGCGTGAGGCGCTGGCACAACTGGCGCGCAACGCTGCAATCGACGACTGGCACGGCGTGAAGATGCGCTATGTCAACCCGCAGACAGGCGGCTGGGCAATGCCGACGATGGGCACCTGTCTGCAACTGCTGCCTGCAGGCTTCGCCGGCAAACCGCACCGCAGCACCGACGGCACTGTGTATTCGGTGGTTGAAGGACAGGGACGGGCGCTGATCACGCGCGGCGAACAACGCCGCACGCTGCATTTTGGCCCGAAGGATCACTTCGTTGTTCCGTCCTGGTGGACACTGAGCCTGCAGGCCGATGACGAATGCGTGCTGTTTTCGTTTTCCGATCGGCCGGTCCACGAGGCGTTCGGCCTGCTGCGTGAAGAGTTTCTCGCCGCGTAAGGCCTTGCGGCGCTGACGCGGCCACCCGTGACAGCACCGGTGGCCGCACATGCTCGCCAAGGTCAGCAATTAGACAGCAAAGCTGCTCACACTATTGCGCAAGGCCAGCCAAACGCCGGCCTCGTCTCTTAGCCTTTATCCCTCACCTGAACCTGAAAGAACCCCATGTCCGGATCCCATGGCCACGTCGACCCCTCGAACAAGAAAATTGCACTACTGATTTCGGTACTCGCGCTGGTGCTTGCGCTCTCCGAGACACTCGGCAAGAGTGCCCAGACGACCGCGCTGACGCAGAACATCGAAGCATCAAACCTGTGGAACTTTTTTCAGGCCAAGACCATCCGAATGACAGTCCTGCGCACCGCAGCCGAGGAAGCCAGCCTGTCGGGGGAAGCCGCGGGCAACGAAACCACGCAAAAGCAGATCAAGAAGTGGCGCGAGACCGCTGAGCGCTACGACAACGAACCGTCGACCGACGAGGGGCGCAAGCAACTCGTGGCTCGCGCAAAAAAAGCGGAACAGGCGCGTGACAAGGCGATGGCCGCCTATCATCACTTCGAGTTGGGCTCGGCGGCGATTCAGATCGCGATCGTGCTCGCATCGGCCAGCATCATCGTCGCGATGAACTCTCTGGCCTGGGTTGCGATGGCGCTGGGCGGCGTCGGGATCTTGTTCAATCTGATTGCGATTTTCGCGCCAACCGCGATTCACTTGTTCTGAAGGCTGCGTCGTACCAGCGGCCCGAGCAGCAGCGGCGCGAAGTACATCGGGATCTGCGCGATCCCGACGTACAGCGAGAATGCCTCGCCGGCGGTGCCAGCGGTCACCGCCAGCATCAGACCCATGTTGCGATTGCCGCTGAGCAACGACGCGCTCCAGCCTGCCGCCACGTCGACTCGCCGGAACAGCAGATAGCCGGCCCAATGCAGCGCGAGCGCGGCAATGCTCGCCAGCGCCAGCAAGAGACCGATGTAGCCCGGATCGGCCAGCAGCCTCGCGGTGACGCCATCCATCACCGCGATCGCGAAGACGACCAGCAGCAACACATTGCATCCGGCCACGCTCTCGTCGTTGTCGCGCAGGCGCTGCGCACCGACCAGTCTGCGCAGCGTGAACGCGACAAAAAATGGCGCAACGACGATCAGGCTCACGCGCATAAAAAACGCCCCCAGATCGACCTCGATGCCGGCGCCTGGCAACAGCACCGCAACCAGCGGGGTCAGCGTGAACGGCAGCAGCAGCGTCGAGATCAGCGCACCCATCAGCGCCAGTGAGCCATCAAGACCGAGAATCATCGCGAATACCGCGGCACTGCCGATCGGCGGTGCCGCAGCTTGCAGCACCAGCACCAGGTGCAGATCGGGCCGCAGACCTAGCAGCGCACTCAAGGCCCAGACCAGCAGCGGGGACAGGGCGAGTTGCCAGCCCACAATCAGGGACAGCAGGCGCGGCCGGGCCATCTGTTCAACGAGCCGAGACCAGTCCAGCCGCAACAATGCGCCGGTGATTGTGCCGATTACCGCGATCGTCAGCAGTGGGCGCAGCCATTCGGCCAGCGGCGGAATCGCGATGCCGATGAACACGCCAACTGGCAAGGCCCATCGCGCCTGACGGCCAAGCAGTCTGAGCATGCTCAACCCGGCATCGGCCATGCGCGCTGGGCCGGGCGCATCTGCTCGAGCAGGCGTGACAGGCGAAGCACGCCGAGGTCGTCAAAGCGCTGGCCGACGATCTGAACGCCGATCGGCAGACCATCCGGTGTGAAGCTCCAGTTCAGCGACGCCGCCGGCTGCCCGCTCATGTTGTAGGCGACCGTGAACGCGATGTGCGGCAGCGCATTGTGCGGATCACTGCCCGGGCTCAGCGCTGTTGCGTCGTACGGCAGGATCGGCGAGGTCGGCGAGAGCACGAAGTCGAATCGGGCGATTGCCGCAACCGCAGCCTCGCGGATCGCCATTACCTGGTAATAGGCCGCCATCACGTCACGTCCTGAAAAGGCCTGTGCGCGCCAGTTGCACCATTCAGCGATGAACGGCAGCACCCTGGCACGCTGCTGCTCGCTCATCGCTTGCATGTCGTGATGCGAACGCGCCTCAAAGAATCGGCAGATGCCATCGAGCATTTCCGCGGTCATGAAGGTCTCGAGCGGTTCGACGCTGGCACCGGCCGAGGCCAGCGCGTTAGCCGCCTGCGTCGCGGCTGCCTTAACCTGCGGGTCGACCGGCAAGCCGACACCCATGTCGGTCAGCAGACCGATTCGCAAGCCCTTGGCCTGCAAGCCTTCCAGGCCAGCCGCATAGTCCACCGAATGAGGCGGAAGACTCGTGAAATCGCGCAGATCGCCACGGCTTGCCACCTGCAGCAGCATTGCAGAATCGCGCACGGTTCGGGTCATTGGCCCGGTGACCCGGCCGAGAAATGGCGGTTGCACCGGGATGCGTCCGGCGCTCGGCTTCAGGGCAAAAATGCCGCAATGCGTGGCTGGCAGACGCACCGAACCACCGATGTCAGTGCCCAGATGCAAGGGACCGTAGCCGGCAGCGGCGGCCGCACCCGCTCCGGACGACGACCCTGACGGATTGCGATCGAGCCTCCAGGGGTTGCGCGTGATGCCGTGCACCGAGGAATTGCCAGAAGACAACATGCCGAAGTCCGGCATCGTGGTCTTGCCCAGAATCACGCATCCGGCCTCGCGCACCCGGGCAGCGGGCGGTGCATCCTCGGTCTTGGGTGTCATGTCCGACGAGGCAGCGCCGATCGGCGCCGGATCGCCGCGCGTGTAGATATTCTCTTTTAAGGTGATCGGCACACCATCGAGCGCGGACAGCGGCTCGCCACGCTGCCAGCGCAGTTGTGAGGCTTGCGCATCGCGCAGCGCCTGTTCGCGATGCACCAGGTACATCGCGTTGATGCTCGGCTCCCAGGCGTCGATGCGCGCTAGAGCGACCTCGGTGGCCTGCACCGGCGACAGTTCGCCGCGACGATAGGCCGCGGACAGCTCGGCGGCGCTCAACGCATGAAGCTCGGTCATCTTCGTCTCCAGAGTCTTGGCCCGGGTCAGCCCGAGCCACGCAATTCACCTGCCGCCGGAATTCGCGGCAGCCCGGCAAGCTGCACGCCTTGCGCCGCCCGCACCGCGCGCACCACGGCACGCGCGGTCACACTCGCCGCCATGATGCCCAGCGTGCTGGGATTTCCGCTCAGCCCGCTTCGCCCGGTCGCCAGGGCGAACATCGTGTCGCCGTCATACATCGTGTGGACAGGATCGATTGCGCGCGCCAGACCGTCATGCGACATCTGCGCGAGTTTCTGCGCCTGTGCCTTGCTGAGCACCGCATCGGTTGCGACCAGGCCGATCGTCGTGGCCATCCCGGCCTGCAGCAGTAAAGGCGCCTCGCCGCGCAGAATCGCTGCCGTGGTGCCATCCCAGGCCCGTCCGTCAGGCCCGCGCGACCCGGCGATGACACCGCCGCCGTCCGGATCGATCACGTCGCCGACCGGATTGACCGCGACGATCGCCCCGACGGTGATTCCGCCGACCACGACCGAAGCACTGCCGATCCCGCCCTTCATGGCGCGCTCGATTCCGAACAGCTTGCCAACCGTCGCGCCAGCGCCCGCACCCACGTTTCCTTCCTGGGGGTGGGCAGAACTGGCGGCCTCGCAGGCGGCATAGCCCGCCTGCGCATCCGGCCGGATCCGGTGATCGCCGATCCATAAATCAAACAGGATGGCGGCCGGCACAATCGGCACGCGAGCCGGACCCACCGGCAAGCCGATGTTGCGCTCTTCGAGCCAGCGCACGACTCCAGCAGCCGCATCCAGTCCGAACGCGCTGCCACCCGAGAGCATCACCGCATGGACTTGCTCGACCAGATTGACCGGCGCCAGCAGATCGGTCTCGCGAGTGCCGGGCGCAGCGCCGCGCACGTCGACCGCACCCACCGCGCCGTCTCGCGCGAGGATCACGGTGCAGCCGGTCGGCCGACGACCGTCAGTGAAGTGCCCGACCTCGATACCAGGCACATCAGTGATGGAACCCACCTGCCTAGCCTGACCCCCACCCTGCCGATGCGGCCCGTGTGCCCCTGTGTCGCTCACT
>JALRBB010000374.1 GCA_023257915.1 Quisquiliibacterium sp.
GTGCTGCGCGATCATGGCCGGCGCCATGTTCTTCAGATTGAACTGCAGGCAGCGCGACAGAACCGTCACCGGGACCTTCTGCGGATCGGTGGTGGCAAGGATGAAGATCACATGCGGCGGAGGCTCCTCCAGAGTCTTGAGCATCGCGTTGAACGCGTGCGTCGACAGCATGTGGACCTCGTCGATCACGTAAACCTTGTAGCGCCCGCTGACCGGCGCATAGACCGCGTTGTCGAGCAATTGCGCCATCTCGTCGACACCCCGGTTGGACGCGGCGTCCAGTTCGAGATAGTCAGGGAACCGGCCTTCATCGATTTCGCCGCAGGCGCGGCACTTGCCGCAAGGTTGCGACGACAACCCGGTCTCGCAGTTCAGCGACTTGGCCAGGATGCGGGCGATCGTGGTCTTGCCGACCCCGCGCGTGCCAGTGAACAGATACGCATGGTGCAATCGGGCGTTGTCCAGCGCATGGGTGAGCGCGCGCACGACATGCTCCTGACCGACCAGCGACGCGAAGTCGCGCGGTCGCCATTTCCTGGCAAGCACCTGATGCGTCATGGGCAGCGTCTCTGGCGGCTCGGAGCGGAATTCGGTTACGGCCTTGGTTAGGGCCTGCCTCGCCGATTCGGCGATGCGCGGGTGGGCGAGCCGGAACCCCGGCACTCACGGATAGTGACTGTGGCTGCTTCCTTCCGGACCTGACCAGATTCGCCACGCCGCAATGCGGGGAGGCCCGCCCGCGCCGATTCTATCAGCCGCCGAGCCGACGCTTGCCTGCGCGGTGCAGGGGTATCCGATGCTGTGGTATTTTTCCAGGTTGTAAAGGAAACAAAACATGGCAATCAAACACATCTCCGACTTCAGCTTCGACCAGGACGTGCTGAAATCCGACACCCCGGTGCTGGTCGACTTCTGGGCTGAATGGTGCGGCCCTTGCAAGATGATCGCCCCGATTCTTGACGAAGTCTCGCGCGATTATGACGGCCGACTTCAGGTCGCCAAGGTCAACGTCGACGAGAACCAGGCCCTGCCGGCCAAGTTTGGCGTTCGCGGCATCCCGACGCTGATCCTGTTCAAGAACGGCGCCCAGGTCGCCACCAAGGTCGGCGCAGTGTCAAAATCGCAACTGACGCTGTTCATCGACAGCCATCTTTGACCCGAATCCTGGACAGCCGTCCTTAATTCGTTGTAGTCTTCGCGGCACGCGCTCCAACGCTGCCGCGCTTCGGCGCCACCCAGCACGGCCCCCGGGTTACCGGGCAGCTGACAACCCCAAGCCCCTCTCCTCACCCATAGCCGGCCTGAAGCCGGTGGGCTTGCGCAGCAGCGCAGCGCTTTCTGGCAGCCCCCTCGCACAGACCCCACCACTTCCGATACTCCGTTCCTGACGGGGAGTTTGACCCGATGCACCTTTCCGAACTGAAGGCGCTGCACGTATCGCAGCTAATCGAGATGGCGACCCAGCTCGAGATCGAAAACCCCCAGCGCATGCGCAAGCAGGAGCTGATGTTTGCGATGCTCAAGCGCAAGGCCAAGACCGGAGAAACCATCTTCGGCGATGGCGTGCTCGAAGTGCTGCCTGATGGCTTTGGGTTCCTGCGCTCGCCGGAGACCTCCTACCTAGCCAGCACCGACGACATCTACATCTCACCGTCTCAAATCCGGCGTTTCAATCTGCATACCGGTGACACGATCGAGGGCGAGGTTCGCACGCCCAAGGACGGTGAGCGCTACTTCGCGCTGGTCAAGGTCGACAAGATCAATGGCCAGCCTCCGGAGGCCAGCAAGCACAAGATCCTGTTCGAGAACCTGACCCCGCTGCATCCGAACAAGGTCATGATGCTCGAGCGCGATATTCGCGCCGAGGAAAACATCACCGGTCGGATCATCGACATGATCGCGCCGATCGGCAAAGGCCAGCGTGGCCTGCTGGTCGCCTCGCCGAAGTCGGGCAAGTCGGTGATGCTGCAGCACCTTGCACATGCGATCACGGCCAACCATCCGGACATCACGCTGATCGTGCTGCTGATCGACGAACGTCCGGAAGAAGTGACCGAAATGCAGCGCTCGGTGCGCGGCGAAGTGGTCGCCTCGACCTTCGACGAACCGGCCACCCGCCACGTTGCCGTTGCTGAAATGGTCATTGAAAAGGCCAAGCGCCTTGTCGAACACAAACGGGACGTGGTGATTCTGCTCGACTCCATTACCCGTCTGGC
>JALRBB010000403.1 GCA_023257915.1 Quisquiliibacterium sp.
TCACGGCGGAACAGGCGCTTGAATGGGGCATTCTGAACCGCGTCTGCGCGCCGGAGGAGGTGTTGCCCGCAGCGTTAGAGACCGCACGCGTGATCGCCGGCAATGCGCCCTTGTCGGTGCGCCAGATCAAGAAGTCGGTGCGCTATGGCGGGCAGATGGAGTTGCGTACCGCATTTCGCTTCGAGATCGAGGCCTACAACCACCTGGTCGAGACCGAAGACCGCTACGAGGGCGTGCGCGCATTCAACGAAAAGCGCAAGCCGCAGTTCAAGGGCCGCTGAGCGTCGCCCGTCCGTACCAATCAGTAGGGAGCTTTTGAAATGTCCATGGATATCGATGTCATCGTCCGCGAGGTTGGTCTGCGCGACGGCCTGCAAATTCACCCGACCTTCATGCCCACCGAGCGCAAGCTCGAGTGGATTCGCGCCGAGGCGGCCGCGGGCGTGTCCGAGATCGAGGTGACGTCCTACGTGCCGGCCAAGCTGATCCCGCAGTTCATCGACGCCGAGGAAGTGACCGTGCGCGCGATGGAAATTCCGGGGCTCACGGTGTCCGCGCTGATTCCGAACCTGCGCGGCGCCGAGCGTGGGCTGGATCTGGGCGTGCACAAGATGAACTTTGTGATGTCGGTCAGCAAGACGCACAACCTGAAGAACGTGCGCCGCGAGCGCGAAGAGTCGGTGGCCGATTTCAAGCGCATCGTTGAGCGCATCCGCGAGTTGCCCGAGGGCAAGCGTCCGAAAATCTGCGCGGGCCTGGCGACTGCGCTGGGCTGCTCGTACGAGGGGCGGGTGCCAGTGGATGACGTGGTGCGCTATGCGGTGCAACTGGCCGAAGCCGGGGCCGATGAGATCGCGGTGCCTGACACCGTCGGTTATGCCGATCCGGCGCAGGTGCGAAAAGTGTTCACCGCGGTCATTGCGGCGCTGGGCAAGCTACCGGTCGCTGCGCATTTCCACGACACCCGAGGCACCGGCCTGGCCAACGTCACGGCAGCGCTCGAGTGCGGTGTACGACGTTTTGACGCATCGCTGGCGGGCATCGGCGGTTGCCCGTTCGCCCCGGGCGCCACCGGCAACATCGTCATGGACGATCTGTGCTTCATGCTCGATTCGATGGGCTTGCGCACCGGTGTCGATCTGGAAAAGCTGATCGCGATCCGAGCGCTGGTGCGCAAGACACTGCCTGACATCGAGATGCATGGAGCGATCGCGCGCGCCGGGTTGCCGGTCCATTACAAGACTGCCGAGCAACGCGTCGCTGCCTGAGGGCAGGGCGCCAGCTACGCACAGCAAGTCCTGTCGAGAACCCCCTGAAACGACAAGTCCGGAACATGACGCAAGCCACACGAATCGAAGATGTCTCGGTACCGCTCGGCGAAGATTTTCCCGAGATCCGCGAAAGCGTTCGCCGTATCTGCGCGAACTTCCCCGGCGCTTACTGGCGCGACCTTGAACAGCGCGAGGCCTATCCGACCGAATTCGTGCGTGCGCTCACTGAGGCCGGTTACCTGGCCGCGCTGATCCCGGAGGAATACGGTGGTGCTGGTCTGCCGCTGCGCGCTGCCGCAGCGATCCTCGAAGAGATTCATGCGTCTGGCTGCAACGCCGGGCCTTGCCATGCCCAGATGTACATCATGGGCACGCTACTGCGCCATGGTTCAGCCGAGCAAAAGAGCCGCTATCTGCCCAAGATTGCCACTGGCGAGCTGCGACTGCAGGCTTTCGGGGTCACCGAGCCCACGTCGGGCACCGACACAACCAAGCTCAAGACCCGTGCGGTGCGCAACGGCGACCACTACG
>JALRBB010000421.1 GCA_023257915.1 Quisquiliibacterium sp.
AGCGCCAGAATCTGCGATGAGCCGATCACCACCAGCGTCTCGGGCAGGCGTTGCATGATCAGCACATCAACGTCGACGCGGCTGACGAACGAAAAGCCCCAGTCTCCCTGGAACATCGCGGTCAGCCAGCGCACATAGCGCAACAGGACCGGATCGTCCAGGCCGAACTGGGCGCGCAGGTTCTCGCGCACTTCTGGCGGTACATTGGGGTTGGTGGCGAGTTCCTCGAACGGATCACCGGGCGCAAGCGCCAGCACCGTGAACAGGATCACGCTGATGCCGAACAGGCTCGGCAGCGCGATCAGCAGGCGCCGCAACAGGTATTGGCTCATGAATGACCGGGCAAAAAGGACAATCGAGTCCCGCGCCGGATGGCGCGGGACCCATGGTGCAGACCTCAGGCTTCCTTGTACCAGTCGCGCAGATTCCACATGTCGTTGTCCCAGCCGGACAGCGGAGCGCGAAGATTCTTGCCCAGGCCGGAGACACGCGGTCGGAAAGCCACCGGCACGACGACATGGTTCTCGATGACCAGATCGTTCATGCGGATGAAATACGCGGCACGCTTGATCGGATCGAGCTCGAACTGCGCTGCCCGATAGGCGGCGTCATAGTTGTCGTTGCGCCAGCGCGTGATGTTGCGGCCCTGCCACTTGTTTTCTTTCTGCGCGCACTGCCAAGACAGGTACTGCTCCATGAACACCGCCGGATCCGGCTGCGGCATCGTCGTCGTGTACATCTCCAGGTCGGTGAAGAACTTCGTGTAGGTGTCGGGGTTGGCCACATCCGACGAGAAGAACACCGACGCGGTGATCGACTTCAGCTCGAGATCGATACCGGCCTTCTGACAGGCCTGCTTGATGATGGCCTGGGTCTTTTGGCGCGGTGCGTTGATCGAGGTCTGGAACACGAACTTCAGTTTGGTGCCGTTCTTTTCGCGGACACCGTCCTTGCCGCGCTTCCAGCCGGCTGCGTCCAGCACCTTGTTGGCCTTGGCGATATCAAAGGCCCACTTGGTGTTGGTCGATGCGAAGCGCTTCGGGTTGTTCAGGAAGTTGGCGGTGGCACGCGCGGTGCGACCATAAATGTGTTTTTCAATGGCGGCGCGATCCACCAACAGGCTCATCGCCTCACGCACCGCCACATCACTGAAGGCCGGGTGGGGCGCTTTCAGGCTGGCACGCTCGCCGTCGACTTCCTTCCACGGATCGCACTGGTTCATCAGCATGAACTCGATATTGCCGCCCTCGGCGATGTGGATCCCGCCCTTGCCGCCCTCTTCGAGCTTTTTCAGGATCTGGTCCTCGACCTGCAGGTTCCAGGCAAAGTCGAATTCGCCGGTCTGCAAAACCGCGCGGGCTGCCGACACCGCCTGGCCGCCGCCCTTCATTTCGATGCTGTCGAAGTACGGTCGGTTTGCCACGTGGTAGTCCGGGTTCAGCACACCGCGCACCATGTCGCCCGGTTTGAAGTCGACGAACTTGTACGGTCCGGTCCCGACCGGTTTGAGATTGGCTGGCGCCTGGCGCGATTTTGCGCCGCGGTAGTCCTGGAACAGATGCTTCGGGATGATCATGCCGCGCACCCCGACGAAGGCGTCGGCCCAGAACGGCGTGGGTTTGGCAAAGCGCACGCGAACCGTGTGCGAGTCGATCTTCTCAACAACAGTGTCTTTGTAGGTGCCGATCGTGACCGCCGCGGTGGCCGGGTCGATTGCGTATTCCCAGTTAAAGACCAGGTCGTCGGCAGTGACCGGCTGGCCGTCGTGCCATTTGACCCCCTGTTTGAGCTTCCAGATCACCCAGGTGCCGTCCTGCGCCAGTCCGCCATTGGCCAGGCTCGGAACTTCGGCGGCGAGCATCGGCACCAGATTGCCGTCTGCGTCCCAGGCGGCCAACGGTTCGTAGAAGATCCTCGAGCCTTCCTGATCCTTGGTGCCGACCGCGAAGTGCGGGTTCAGCAGCGTGGCACCTTGCCACCACAACAGTTTGAGCGGCCCGCCGCCGCCACGCTTGGTCGGCTTGTACGTGGAAGGCGCGGCAGCCTGTGCGACGCCGCCAAGCGTCAGCAACTGGGTGGCCATCGGGGCAGTGAGCCCGACCTGCATCATGCGAGTCACAAAGCCGCGACGAGAGAGCCGGCCTTTTTCGACCTGGCTGATCAGGTCGCGAAGCATCTTGTGGTCCATCGGGTGTCTCCTTTGTGGGGCACGGCTCGGCGGCCGTTGCCGCGCCATCTTACCGCGCAATGACGCGCTGCGGCGGTTCGACGACGTCGGAGGGTGGGGCCCTGTGTTTCGGATTTCCGGTGTGCTGGATCGGCGCTGATGACGCCGATGGACCTGCACCAAGGTTTGTTGACGGGGGCAAGGGCGGCGCATAATCAGAACGGACATTTGTTGCGACTGGTCGAGGAGCCAAGATGGCAGATCGCATCGACCAAACCATTAGGCTGCTGCTCAAGGCGATAGTTGCCGGATCAGCGGCGGCACTGTCCGCCTGCGCCACCCGTGACCCGGCTCAGGAGCCGGTGGAAGGGTTCGAATATCGCGCTGGCCCGGGCCCTTGGCCTGTGCAGGACAAGGGCAAGATCGAAGTTGCCGAATTCTTCTGGTTCGGCTGCCCGTTCTGCAATGCCTTCGAACCGGTGCTCAAGGCCTGGTTCGCGCGCCAGTTATCCGATGTCGTGCTGCGTAAGGTGCATCCGTTTGCCAACTCGCGATGGCTGCCGCATGCGCAACTGCATGCGAGTTTAATGACGCTTGGGATCGCGACCGAGCTTAGCGACCAGATCTACGCGTCGATCCATCAGCAGGGCTACCTGCTCGAAGAGCCCAAGGACGCGATCGAACTGGCCGTCGGGCTGGGCGTCGACCGGGCCAGATTCATGACCGCCTTCAACTCGCAGCAAACCAAGGACACGATGGCCAAGGCGCAGGAGATGGCGCGGGTCTTCCGGCTCGACGGTGTGCCGGCGCTGGTCGTCAACGGACGCTGGTACACGTCGGCCGGCATGGCCGGCGGCATCGACAACCTTCTTTGGGTGCTTGACCACCTGGTCGCCATGACGCGCCGCGGAGGCTGAGCGGCAGCCAGGCGCGCCGTCAGGACGGGCCGGTCGTCTTGCTGGCCGGTCTGATTCTCGGGCATGTGGTTTGACGCCGGGCGGGCGCATCGCTAAGTTCGCGGGTTCCATCATCACTGCCCCCGCGCGCAAGGTACCCGAATGAGCCTGCCCCCGATCCTGCGTGAGCGACTGCGCCTGCCTGCCGTCGCCTCGCCGCTGTTCATTATTTCGAATCCCGATCTGGTCATCGCCCAGTGCAAGGGCGGCCTGATCGGCTCCTTCCCGGCGCTCAACGCCCGGCCGAAGGAGCTGCTCGACGACTGGCTGACCCGCATCAAGACCGAACTCGCCGCCGACCCGAATGCAGCGCCGTTTGCGGTCAACCAGATCATTCACCC
>JALRBB010000510.1 GCA_023257915.1 Quisquiliibacterium sp.
CGCACCAGTCGTTGACCAGGCCCCACTCGAGCGCCTTGGCCGCCGAGATCGGCTGGCCGGTCATCAACATCTCCTTGGCGCGACGCTCGCCGATGGCGCGCGGCAGGTTCTGCGTGCCACCGGCACCGGGCATGATGCCGAGCGTGACCTCGGTCAGTGCGAAGCGCGCTGCGTTCGACGCATAGGCGAAGTCGCAGGTCAGCATCGTCTCGAAGCCGCCCGCATACGCATGCCCATTGACCGCAGCGATGACCGGAATCGGCAGGTCGGTCAGGGTCCAGTACTGACGCTCGAAGAGCTCATGCTGGCGCACCCACTGCTGCTTGGTCATGCCGTTGCGTTCCTTCAGATCGCCGCCGGAGCAAAAAATCCGGTCGCCGGCGCCGGTCAGCACCACGCAACGCACCTCACCGGCGTCTTCGGTGAGGCGATTCCACAGATCGAGGAAGTCGCGACCCATCTGCGTATTGATCGCATTGCCGACCTCGGGCCGGTTCAGCGTGACCTGCAGCACATGCGGCTCAACCATCTCGGTGAGCAGCGTCTCGTAGGCGGGAAGCGTCATGCGTTGGAGTCCTTTCGGGGGAGTAGGTCGCCGGTGTGTTCGCCAAGTTTCGGCGGCGCGAAGCGCGGCGCCGGCCGTCTGCCGTCGAAGCTCAAGGGCAGACCCAGAAATTTCATGCCGGTGCCAGGGACCGGCTGCACCAGGCCGAGCGCGTCGGTCTGCGGATGCTCGACCATCTGCGCAATGCTCTGCACCGGCGCACAGGGAATGCCGGCCGCCTCCAGTTCACGCACCCAGTGCGCGGAGTCCTGCCGGGCGATGATTGCGTCGAGCATGGCGTACAACGCCGCCTGGTTCTGAACCCGGCTCGGGTTGTCGGTAAACCGGGTGTCGTCCAGCCACTCCGGATGGCCGACCACCTTGGCGAGGCTGCGAAACAGGCCGTCGCTGCCAGCGGCGATCACAACTTCGCCATCGAGCGTCGCGTAGGCCTTGTAGGGCACGATGCCGGCAGCACCAGAACCCTGCTTTTCGGGCAGCACACCCGCGCCGAGATACTGCGAGGCCAGCAACGAGGACCAGCAGGTTG
The DNA here is from genome assembly GCA_023257915.1 of Quisquiliibacterium sp. Lineage (GTDB taxonomy): Bacteria > Pseudomonadota > Gammaproteobacteria > Burkholderiales > Burkholderiaceae_E > Quisquiliibacterium. The sequence continues at coordinate 1,095 of JALRBB010000510.1, forward strand.
CGGTCTCGAACAAGGAGACATCGACGACGCTGCCCTGGCCGCTTCGCTCGCGCTCACGCAGCGCGGTCAGGATGCCGATCACGGCCCACATGCCGGTGCCCATGTCGACGATCGAGGCGCCGACGCGCACCGACGGTCTGCCCGGCTCGCCGGTCGTGCTCATGATGCCGCCGAAGGCCTGCATCAGCGGGTCGTAACCGGGCCGCTCGGCGAGCGGCCCGCTGCGTCCGAACGCACCGAGGTTGCAGTAGATCAGTGACGGTTTGAGCGCACGCAGGCTCTCGCCATCCAGGCCCAGGCTCTCGGTCTGACCGGGTCGCAGGTTCTGGATCACGATGTCAGCGCGATCGCGGATCAGCGCAATCAGCGCGTCGCGATCCGCGTCGCAGCGCAGGTCGCAGACCACCGAACTCTTGTTGCGGTTCAAGGACTGGAAGAAGGTCGATGCGCCTTCAACGAACGGCGGCCCCCACTTGCGCGCATCGTCACCGTCGCGCTTTTCGACCTTGATGACCTCGGCACCCAGCTCGCCGAAGATCTGCCCGGCGAACGGCGCGGCGACGCTGTGGCCCAGTTCAATAACGACCAGGTCGGAAAACGGGGTAGGAGGATTCGAGATCATCGACGTTCTTAAGACGGCAGGCAATCCAGGGCGGCGATCCGAAATCCGCATCGAGCCGGCTATCGCCATGAGACGGCGAGCCCGGCCGGCTAATGTACGGACAATACGCCGGAAGGTCGGATACTAGGCCGGGCCTGGATTGGCGTCAATGGGGACTGTGCCGGGCATCCACGTGCCCAGGTTGCCGTGGAAATGGCTTAGTCCGCCGCCCCAGCATCCCCACGGCTCCAGGATGTGACCAGCCGGAAGCGCTCGCTCGGATACAGGTTGTCCGAGACGCCGAGCACTCGTCCGCTGGCATCCAGGTAGGCGCGGCGCATCAGCAACGCCGCGCTTCGCGCGCCGACACCCAACAAGCGCGCCGCCTGCGCCGGCATCAGCGCAGCCTCGATTTCCTGACGCACCGTATGGATCGTCTGCCCGTGAAAGCGCTCAAGCATCGCGTAGATGCTGATGTGGTTGCCGCGCAGGCGCTCCTCGATCGCAGCAAACTCGGGGCGCAAATAGACCTTCGTGAACGAAATCGGTGCGACCTGACCGGTGGCATGACGAAACGCGGTCAGCTCGACCCAGGCCTCCCCCGGCGGGCAACCGATCAAACCGGACAGCGCAGCATCTGCGGCCACTTCGCGGCGCGCCAGCACCTCAAGCCGGGTGGCGTTCGTGTAGTCGAACAGATCTTTGGCGGTGCCCAGTCCCGCAACATAGGGATTTGGATCGCGCGCCGCACACACGACAGTGCCGATGCCCGGGCGGCGCGAAATCAGCCCGATATCGGCCAGCTTGCGGGTCGCCTCGCGCACCGTGTGCCGGCTGACACCGTAGGTCTCGGCGAGCTGGAACTCAGGCGGCAGTAGCGAACCGACCGGATACTTGCCGCTCGCGATGTCCTTGACCAGACATTCGCGCAGCCAGGCGTAGCGTGGCTCGCGGGTGGTCTTGCCGGTCACGCTCGCGCCCCTGCGACGACCTCGCTATCCGGCGCAGACCGGGCAGCGCGCCACTGGCCGGATGCCGCCTTCATCAGATCGTGATTCCGCCGTCTATGTTGAAGATCTGGCCGGTAGCGAACACGCTCTCGTCGCTGGCCAGGTAGATGACGACCGGCACGATCTCTTCGGATGTGGCCAGCCGGCCCATCGGCTGGCGTGCGACGAACATCTTGCGTGCCTCGTCGATATCGCCAAGCGCGCGCATCCGGTCGTGCAGACTGGGTGTCTCAACGGTGCCCGGCCCGATGCAGTTGCAGCGGATGCCCTTGGTGACAAAATCCGCGGCGACCGACTTGGTCAGCCCGATTACCGCAGCTTTTGTGGTGCCGTACGCAAACCGGTTTGGAAAGCCCTTCACCGACGAGCAGACCGACGCCATGTTGATGATCGAGCCACCACCGTTTTCAATCATGCGCGGCAGTGCGGCGCGAATCGTGCGAAACATCGAGCGCACATTGATCGCAAAGCTGAAATCCCAGTCCTCCTCGGAACACTCGAAGATCGAGCCCTGGTGCACATAGCCGGCGCAATTGAACAGCACATCGAGCGGATCGAGCCCGTCGATCAATTGCTTGACCGCGTCTGCGTTGGTGACATCCAGATGCTGCGTGCGCAGCGGATGCCCGGCCAGTTTCGCCTCGTCGGCAAGCGTGGCGAGCAGATCGTCACGGATGTCCGTCGCGACCACCCGCGCACCTTCGCGCGCCATCGATAGCGCCGCGGCCCGACCCATGCCCTGCGCTGCGGCGGTCACCAGAATGAGTTTTCCATCGAGACGCCCGGCCATCTAATTCTCCCTGTGTCGCTGCGCCGGATGCCCGGCGATGCCGTGGGCGGCGCGTGATTCGGCTCGCGCAAGTTGGCGCGAGACGCTGGAAGATTAGCGTATTTCGGCGCGTGTTCCAGGGCTTTTGAGCAGCTGCCGCTTCACTGCCCGAACTGCATCGCCGCAAGCCTGGCATAGAGCCCTTCGCGCGCGATCAGTTCGGCGTGCCGCCCCTCGTCGACGATGCGGCCATGCTCCATCACGACGATTCTGTCGGCCTGCACGACGGTCGCCAGCCGATGCGCAATGACCAGCGTCGTGCGGCCGCGCATCGCGCTATGCAAGGCCTGCTGGACCAGTTGTTCGCTCTCGGCATCCAGCGAACTGGTGGCTTCATCGAGCAGCAACAGTGCCGGATCCCTGAGCAATGCCCGGGCGATTGCGATGCGCTGTCTCTGCCCGCCGGAAAGCCGGACACCGCGTTCACCAACGAAGGTGCGATAGCCGTCGGGCAGGCGTCGCACGAACTCGTCGGCATGCGCTGCTTGTGCGGCCAGGATCACCTCGGCGTCGCTGGCATCTAAGCGGCCGTAACGAATGTTTTCCATCACATCGGCCGAAAACACGATGCTGTCCTGCGACACCAGACCGATCCGGGCACGATGCTCCGCGGGCTCGATCGAGCGGATGTCGATGCCGTCGACCAGGATCGCGCCGCGCTGCGGATCGTAAAAGCGCAGCAGCAACTGAAACAGCGTGGTCTTGCCGGCGCCCGAGGGCCCGACCAGCGCGATCGTCTCCCCCGGATTGACGCGCAAACTGAACTCGCTGACCGCCGCCTCGGCGGGGCGCGAAGGATAGTGAAAACCGACCGCATCAAAGACGACCCTGGTTCCTCGCGCTTGCGGACCAAGGTCGTGCGCTGACGCAACGGCGAGCGGTGCGTCAGACCCAGGCCCGGCAACGATCCGCGGACTGGCATGCAGCAACTCGAGCAAGCGTTCAGCGGCCCCGGCCGCTCGCTGCACATCGCCGATGACCTCAGACAATGCTCCGGAGGCACCCGCGACGATCGCCGCGTAGAGCATGAACTGCGTCAGGTGCCCGACGGTGCTGCGCCCCTGCATGACCGCGTAGGCACCGGTCCACAGCACGACAACAATCGCGCCAAACACGAGCACGATCGCAACGGCGGTCAGCAGCGCCCGCGCCCGGATCCGGCGTAAGGCAACCCGAAACGCCAGCTCGGTTGTCTGCGCGAAGCGGGAAGCCTCGAATGCCTCGCGTGCGTAAGCCTGCACAATCTGGATCGCATTGAGCGTCTCGCCGGCCAGTGCGCTCGAGTCGGCAACCCGGTCCTGGCTCGCACGCGACAGGCGCCGAACCCGGCGGCTGAAGATCACGATCGGCAGGATCACGAGCAGCAGCAGTGCCATGATCATGGAAGCCAGCGAAGGGCTGGTGATCACCAGCATCAGGATGCCCCCGACGAACAGCAACAGGTTGCGCAGGCCCATCGAGATGCTGGTGCCGATCAGTGTCTGGATCAGCGTCGTGTCGGTGGTCAGTCGCGACAGCACTTCGCCGGTCTTGAGCGTCTCGAAGAAGATCGGATCCTGTTGCAACACCCTGCGGTAGATCGCATTGCGCAGATCGTTGGTGACCCGCTCGCCGAGCCAGGAAACCAGGTAAAACCGCAGCGCGGTCGCGAGCGCAAACACCACCGAGACCGCAAACAAGCCCAGAAAGGCCGTGT
>JALRBB010000556.1 GCA_023257915.1 Quisquiliibacterium sp.
GCGAACAAGGAAGCGCTGGTCATGGCTGGCGGCGTCTTCATGGAGGCCGTTCGGGCCGGCGGTGCTACCGTCCTTCCGATCGACAGCGAGCACAACGCGGTGTTTCAGTGTTTGCCGGACGGCGTCCAGAGGGATGTTGCCAGACTCAATTCTGGCGGCATCACACGGATCTTGCTGACCGCCTCGGGCGGCCCGTTTCGGACGGCCTCAGCTGAGCGGATGAAGTCGGTCACGCCGGATGAGGCGTGCGCGCATCCGAACTGGCAGATGGGACGAAAGATTTCAGTCGATTCAGCGACGATGATGAACAAGGGGCTCGAGCTGATTGAGGCCCACTTCTTGTTCGGTCTTCCCGAAGAGCGCATCGACGTCGTGGTTCATCCTCAAAGTGTGATTCACTCGCTGGTCGAATATCGTGATGGTTCGATGCTCGCGCAATTGGGCAATCCGGACATGCGCACCCCGATTGCCCATGCACTCGGTTTTCCCGAGCGCATCGCCAGCGGTGTTGGATCGCTCGATCTGGCCGCCGTCGCCAAGCTCGAGTTCGAGGCGCCGGATCTCGAGCGCTTCCCGTGTCTGCGCCTGGCTCGTGAAACGCTTCGTGGAAAGGGGGCCGGTGCCTGCGTGCTGAACGCGGCGAACGAGATGGCGGTCGAGGCGTTCCTTCGTGGCAGGATTGGATTCATGCAGATTGCGCGAATTAATGAACAGGTGCTCGAGCGTTTCAATGAACGAGCGGCGCCGGAAAGCCTGGAGCAGGTACTTCGGCTGGACGAGGACGCGCGCGCGATGGCCGATTCCCTGCTCGATGAGGTGGCCGCATGAGCCTGCTGCAGACCTTGCTGGCCTTCCTGGCGGCTCTGACGCTGCTGATCTTTGTTCACGAGCTCGGTCACTACCTCGTGGCACGGTGGTGCGGTATCAAGGTGGTGCGCTTTTCGATCGGTTTCGGGCGTCCGCTGTTCAGTCGTCGTTTCGGGCGCGATGGCACCGAGTGGGTCATCGCAGCAATCCCGTTCGGCGGTTACGTGAAAATGCTCGACGAGCAAGGCGACGAGACCGATTCCATCGCGGCTGCTGATCTGCCACGTACCTTTTCGCGCCAGTCTCTCCCCAAGCGGGCCGCAGTCGTCGTTGCCGGACCGCTTGCCAACTTTTTGCTCGCAATCGCGCTCTATCTGCTGCTCAACGGTGTCGGGGTGCAGGAACCGGTCGCCCGTCTCGCGCCGCCGCCGCCGCAAAGCGCGGCAGCGGTCGCCGGTCTTCAGGCTGGTGACCAGATCGTCTCAATCGGTGATCGCCCGGTCCAGTCCTGGTACGAGGTTCGGATCGGGTTGCTCGATACCGTGATCGACCGGGCCAAGATCAGCGTGGGCTACGAGCGCGATGCGGTTCTGCGCACTACCTGGCTCGACGCGGCCGCTTCGTCTGCTCAAGACCTGGAAAAGGACTACCTCGCCGATCTCGGCTTGTCGGTCGCACCGGGACGAATCAGCGTGTCGTCGGTGCTACCGGATAGCCCGGCGCACGAAGCGGCACTTCAGCCCGGCGACCAGATCCTTTCCGTCAACGGGCAATCGATGGCCGGGGCTCGCGCGTTCATCGAGATGGTTCGCTCCAGTGCGGGATCCGAGCTTGCGGTCGAATTGCTACGCGGTTCAGACCGGATTCGCACTGTGGTTGTCCCGCGAGCGCATCCCTCGGAGCGCGAGCAGGATCGTGGCAAGCCGGTGGGGCGAATCGGTGCGGGCATCTCCGAGCGCCTCGAGATGGTCGAAGTCAGACATCTCGGATTGGATGGTTTGCAGCGCTCGGTTGCCAAAACCTGGGAGATGTCGGTGTTTACGCTGCGGATGCTCGGTCGAATGCTGGTCGGTGAGCTTTCCTGGCGCAACCTGAGCGGACCGGTCGCGATCGCCGATTACGCCGGGCAGAGCGCCCGCGTCGGTTGGCAGGCTTATGTTTCTTTTCTGGCGTTGATCAGCATCAGCCTCGGGGTCCTGAACCTGCTGCCGATTCCGGTTCTCGACGGAGGGCATTTGCTATATTACGGCCTCGAAGCGCTGCGCGGTCGGCCCCTTTCCGAGCGCTCGATGGAACTGACTCAAAAGGCCGGGCTCGCGCTCATAGGAGCAATGATGTTCGTGGCCCTGTTCAATGACCTCACCCGCCTGATCGGATCGTAATGCCAGACCCGCGCAATAGCCGCCCTGAAGGCCGCTGGCCCACAGCATTTCGGATTGCCGCAGCCTTGGCGGCCTTGCTGTTCGCCCAGGTCGCCCTGGCATTTCAGCCTTTCGTTGTGCGCGACATCCGCATCGAAGGTGCTCAACGCACCGAACCGGGATCCATCTACGGCTATCTGCCGGTCAAGGTCGGCGAGACGATGACCGAGGAGAAGGCTGCAGCGGCAGTGCGTGCCTTGTTCGCTTCCGGTTTCTTTCGCGACGTCAAGCTTGAAGTCGAAGGTGACGTGCTGGTCGTGTTCGTCGAGGAACGTCCGGCAATTGCCTCAGTGTCAATCACTGGCACCAAGGAAATCGACTCCGAGACGATCAAGCGGGCAATGCGCGACCAGGGGCTGGCAGAAGGGCGGATCTTCGATCGCAGCGTCATGGAACGCGCCGAGCAGGAACTGAAGCGTCAATACCTCGGACGTGGCAAGTATGCTGCCAGCGTCACCTCGACAGTGACCCCGCTGGAGCGCAATCGTGTCGGCATCACGATGGCGGTCAACGAGGGCGAGACCGCGACGATCAAGTCGATCAGCATCGTCGGTAACAAGGTGTTCAGCGAGAAGAAGATTCTCGACGAGTTCAAGCTGTCGACTCCAACCTGGCTGTCCTGGTACACCAAGTCCGACCGCTACGCGCGCGAGAAGCTTTCCGGGGATCTCGAGGCGTTGCGTTCTTACTATCTGAATCGCGGCTATCTGGAGTTCGCAATCGAGTCGACCCAAGTGTCGATCTCGCCGGACAAGGAAGACGTGCACCTGACGGTTGCTATCAATGAAGGTGGCGTCTACCGGATCAGCGGCATCAGCTTCGCGGGTCGCTTGCTCGGGCGCGAGGACGAATTCACGCGATTGATGAATTTGAAGGCGGGAGACACGTTTTCAGGGGAGCGTCTTAGCGACTCGGTTAAACAGATCACTGCTCGTCTGGGCACACTGGGATATGCGTTTGCGAACGTCAATCCGGTTCCCACCGTCGATCGGGAAAAGCGTGAAGTTAAATTCGAAATCCTGGTCGATCCTGGGCGCCGTGTGTACGTCCGGCGAATCAATATTGTCGGGAATTCGCGAACCCGCGACGAAGTAATACGCCGTGAATTGCGCCAGTTTGAAGATTCCTGGTACGACGCCGATCGAATTCGCACCTCGCGCGAACGGATCGCAAGGCTCGGTTATTTCATGGATGTTCGGGTCGACTCAGTTCCTGTATCGGACGCAGCCGATCAGGTCGATTTGAACGTGGCGGTTGTCGAGCAACCGACCGGAATGGTCTCGCTGGGTGTCGGTTTGTCGAGCTACGAAAAAGTAATCCTGTCTGCCGGTCTGAACCAACAAAACTTTCTGGGCAGTGGGAAAAACCTTGGATTGAACGTCAACACCAGCAAGATCAATCGGGTCATCAGCGTTTCCTACACCGACCCATACTTCACGCAAGCTGGAGTAAGTCGCACCTTCGACGCCTACACCCGAACCTTCAATGCCGCGCAGTTGAATCTCGGGGACTATCGTTGGCGAGCCAACGGCCTTGGCATGCGCTTCGGTGTTCCCTACACAGAAATCGACCGCGTATTTTTCGGACTCGCGTTTGACAATAATCAGCTAAGGCTCGGAGCCAATTCGCCGCAGCGCTACAGAGACTATGTTGCAGATTTTGGGGAGGATAGCTCGGCGATCCTGGCAACCGCGATGTGGCGCCGCGACAGTCGTGACAGCGCATTCGCGCCTACCCGTGGACGGCTACAGACCGTCGGTTTTGACGTGACTTTGCCTGTGCTCGACATGCGTTTTGTCCGCGCCACCTACAATCACCAGTGGTTTTATCCGATCAGCAGGGACTACACGCTCGCTCTCAACGGTGATTTCGGAATGGGCAGGGGCTTCGGTGGTCAAACCTACCCACTGTTCAAACACTTTTATGCGGGCGGCATCGGTTCGGTCCGTGGCTTCTATCAAGCTTCATTGGGTCCGCGCGATCCGGTCGACAATATCGCGCTTGGCGGCGAAACCAAGTTGCTCGGAAGCGCGGAGTTCATTTTCCCGTTACCCGGCACCGGGCTGGATCGTAGCTTCAGAAGTTTCGTGTTTCTGGATGCCGGCAATGTGTTCTCGACCAATGCAATCTCACTTCGCGACCTGCGCTACTCCACCGGGATCGGCCTGAACTGGGCATCGCCGATTGGCCCGCTCAAGCTCAGCCTCGGATTTCCGATTAAGACTGAGCCAGGTGACCGAGTTCAGCGGGTTCAGTTCCAGATTGGAACTGGATTCTGAGCGTGTAACAATCCGGGTTTTCTCCTTTATGCAGCAGGGAATTTCTTCGATGAAGCTCTGGCCACAGCTACTTACTATTTGCGCGCTCGGCGTGCTAGGACCGTCGGCCAGCGCCCAGGAGGGCGCAAAAATCGGCTTTGTCAGCACAGAGAGAGTGTTGCGCGAGTCAGTTCCGGCGAAAGCCGCTCAGCAAAAGCTTGAGGGTGAGTTTGGCCGTCGCGAAAAGGAATTGCAGGATATGGCGGCTCGAATCAAAACCCTCGGAGAGCGTCTGGATCGTGATGCGGTTGTTATGGCCGAAGCTGAGCGCAGTCGCCGGCAGCGCGAATTCAGCGATATGGACAAAGACTTTCAGCGCAAGCAGCGGGAGTTTCGTGAGGACCTTAACCAGCGTCGCAATGAGGAACTCGGACAAGTTGTCGAACGTGCCAATCGCGTCATTCGCCAGATTGCCGAACAGGAGAAGTACGACTTCGTTCTGCAGGAAGCGGTCTATGCCAGTTCCAGGGTCGACATCACCGATAAGGTGCTGCGCGCGCTGGCCAGTGGCAAGTGATTCCGGTCAACCGACCGTTGTGCGATGAGCAGGTCCCTGCCGACCAGCCTCAGCGTTGCTGATCTTATTGCCCGCTTTGGCGGGGTGCTGCGCGGTGCGCAGACGGAAGTTCCGATCCTGCGGCTTGCCAGCCTGGCTTCTGCAAGAGCCGGTGACCTGAGCTTTTTATCCGGCGCCAGACATCGCCCGCAGGCGGCCTCAACCCGAGCGACAGCAGTCATCGTCTCCAAGGACCTGGCCGATGCCTTGCCGGCCGCGGTCGCCGCTGTCATCGTCGATGATCCGTATGCGCATTTCGCGCGCATTGCGCGCTGGTATGACACGCAGACCAGAAGCCAGGTAACACCTGGAATCGACCCCGCCGCCCGGGTCTCCGATCTGGCCGAGATTGGTGCAAATGTCAGCATCGGCGCATTTGCCACGATCGAGGCGGGTGCGAGCATCGCACAAGGGTCGGTGATCGGTGCGCATTGCCATGTCGGCAGAGATGTGCGAATCGGCGCAGCCTGCGTACTGCATCCTCGCGTAACGATCCTTGACGATTGCGCGCTGGGGGCACGCTGCGTCGTGCACTCCGGGACCGTGATCGGCTCGGATGGCTTCGGCTTTGCGAACGACAACGGACGCTGGGAAAAGATCCCGCAACTCGGTTCGGTGCTGATCGGGGACGATGTGGAAATCGGTGCAAACTGCAGCATCGATCGCGGAGCCCTGGACGACACCCTGATCGGCGATGGATGCAAGCTTGATAACCTGATCCAGATTGCCCACAACGTGCGCATCGGCGAGCACACGGCCATTGCCGGCTGCGTGGGCATTGCCGGTAGCGCCGTGATTGGTCGACGCTGCATGATCGGCGGAGGCGCTGGCATTCTCGGCCATCTGGAAATCTGCGACGATGTAGTTGTCTCGGCAATGAGCCTGGTGACCCGCTCGATCGGGAAACCAGGTTTTTACAGCGGTGTCTTTCCGCTGATGCCCAATGCTGGCTGGGAGCGGGCTGCCGCCACCTTGCGCCAATTGCCGGTGCTGCGCGACAGAATCCGTGCCCTTGAGCGTGCGCAGGCAAGCACGGATCAAGAACAATTCAAAAGCAAGGAATGACTCCATGACGGTGCTCGACATCAGGGCGATCCTGGAACACCTGCCGCATCGCTATCCATTTCTGCTCGTCGACAGGGTCGTCGAGCTGGAGAAAGGCAAGCGCATTGTCGCGATCAAGAATGTGACGATTAACGAACCGTTCTTCGTCGGACACTTCCCGCATCTTCCCGTGATGCCTGGCGTGCTCCAGATCGAAGCACTGGCGCAGGCCGCCGGGATCCTTTCTTTCCAGACGATGGGGAAGGTGTCGGATGACAGCTCGGTGTACTACTTTGTCGGCATCGACAATGCGCGCTTCAAACGTCCCGTTGTGCCAGGCGATCAGCTTCGGCTCGAGGTTGAAATCACCCGCGTGGCCCGTTCGATCTGGAAGTATTCTGGTCGGGCGACAGTCGACGGTCAGGTCGCCGCAGAGGCGGACCTGATGTGCACGCTGCGTGACATCGATCCTGCTCCCGCGCGGGACGAGAGCTCTGCCAGCTAAGCGCTCAGGGAGACTTCATGGCGTCGATCCACCCTACAGCACTCGTCGATCCGAAGGCCGAGCTGGCAACTGACGTTCAGGTTGGCGCCTACGCGATCATCGGGCCGAATGTCTGCATCGATGAAGGAAGTTCGATCGGGCCACATGCAGTGGTCGAGGGGCACACCCGTATCGGGCGGCGCAACCGCATCTTTCAGTTTGCCTCGATCGGGGCGCCCCCCCAGGACAAGAAATATCGGAACGAGCCGACCCGGCTGGAAATCGGCGATGACAACACGATTCGGGAATTTGTCACGATCAACTGCGGCACGACCCAGGACCGGGAAGTCACGAAGATCGGCAACGACAACTGGATCATGGCCTATGTTCACGTCGCACACGATTGTGTCATCGGCGACCATGGGATCTTCGCCAACAGCACGAACATTGCCGGCCATGTGGAAATCGGCGACTGGGTCATTCTGGGGGGCTTTACCGGCGTACACCAGTTCTGCAAGATCGGATCGCACGCAATGACCGGCGTCGGCAGCGTGGTGCTGCACGATATTCCGCCTTATGTCATGGCCTCGGGCAATACCGCGAAAGCGCACGGCATCAACAGCGAAGGTTTGCGCCGGCGAGGTTTTAGTCAGGTCGACATCAATACGCTACGCCGGGCCTACAAGACCCTCTACAAGAGCGGTCTCACCCTTGATCAGGCGCGCAGCCAGCTGGCCGTCGCCGCCCAGGGGGATGACGACAGCGCGCGGCATGTGCGGCTTTTGTCGACGTTTTTGCAGACTGTCACCCGCGGCATCGTACGTTGAGCGCGATCCGAAATCGCCCGGGCAGCACTGTGCCCG
>JALRBB010000043.1 GCA_023257915.1 Quisquiliibacterium sp.
CCGATGCCGAGTGGATGGCCAAAGTGGGCGAGTGGCTGCCAACCAACGAAGACCGCGCCTATGTAGCCAGCCTGATGGGCCGTGTCGTCGAGCCCGGCAAGTTCGCCAACTGGATCGCGCCACCCGTCATGGGCATCAACCGTCAGCCCGTGGACTTTGATTACGTCCGCTTCAACTGATGTTCTGATTTGACTGCTGCCCCTGTTTTGTTGCGGGGGCGGCAGTTGACAGAGGAAGGGGCGGGTTCCTCATACGGGGTACCGGAAAATCGTCTCCCACCCCTTCCTCTGTCAACTGTATGGTGTGCGCAAAGCACACCTGATGCCGTTAGACTGCCATGTCTGCAAAGGCGATGAGCGGCGGTATGGCTTGGGGCCGGGCACCGATTTTCCGGTACCCCGTATGAGGTGCCCGGCCCCAAGCCATAGCGTCGCGGACCCAGCAGACCCAAAACAAAAGCCAAAGACACAACAAGAGAGCCAAGACATGAGCACAGAAGCGACCTTGATCAAACAACACCTGATCGACCCGGAAATCTGCATCCGCTGCAACACCTGCGAAGCGATCTGCCCGGTCGGCGCGATCACGCATGACTCGCGCAACTACGTCGTGGATGCCGAAAAGTGCAATCTTTGCATGGACTGCATCTCCCCCTGCCCGACCGGCTCAATCGACAACTGGCGGATGATGCCGCGCACTCGGGCCTACCCGGTCGATGAGCAGTTCGGCTGGGACGAACTGCCGGCTGAATTGAGTGCCGAGGAATTGCAGCAGGAAGGCGGGATGGTGGTCCTTGAGGAGCCGGTGCAACAGCCGGCGCCCAGCAGCTCGGCGTCCAGCGAAAGCTTTCAGGCCAAGCAGTACGGAGCGACGATACCCCCCTGGTCGGCGGCACATGCATTCACGAATCTGTATGGCCCGAAGGCTCCGGAAAAAACGATCACCGCGACCGTGTCCGGCAATGTGCGTGTGACCGAAGTCGGCACGCAGTACGACACGCATCACATCGTGCTTGACTTCGGGCGCAGCCCGTTTCCGGTGCTCGAAGGACAGTCGATCGGCATCATTCCGCCCGGGGTCGACGACGCCGGACGGGCGCATCACGCGCGCCAGTATTCGGTTGCCAGCCCGCGTAACGGAGAACGCCCGGGCTACAACAACCTGTCGCTGACGATCAAACGCGTGCTCGAGGACTACCAGGGCAACCCGGTGCGCGGCGTCGCCTCCAACTTCATGTGCGATCTGAAAGTTGGCGACAAGGTTGAGGTGATCGGCCCCTTCGGCGCGAGCTTCCTGATGCCGAACCATCCGCGCTCGAACATCGTGATGATCTGCACCGGCACCGGCAGCGCGCCGATGCGCGCGATGACCGAATGGCGCCGGCGCCTGCGCGCCTCGGGCAAGTTCGAGGGCGGCAAGCTGATGCTGTTCTTCGGCGCCCGCACGCAGCAGGAACTCCCCTACTTCGGCCCGCTGCAAGGCCTGCCGCATGACTTCATCGACATCAACTTCGCGTTCTCGCGCACGCCGGGAAAACCCAAGCGCTACGTACAAGACCTGATGCGCGAGCGCTCCGCCGATCTGGCGATGCTGCTACAGGACCCGGATACCTACTTTTACGTCTGCGGTTTGAAAGCGATGGAAGACGGCGTGGTGCTTGCGTTGCGCGACATTGCGCAATCAGCCGGGCTGGACTGGGACAACGTCGGTGCGACGCTCAAGCGCGAAGGCCGGCTGCACCTGGAGACCTACTGAGGCGGGATCCGCCGATGCACGAGACCTCTCAGCGCGAAGGCTCAAGCGCCGTCACGACATATTTTCCGTCGATCTGATCGGCTGCGAACCGGACCTTGTCGCCGGGCTTGACTCCCTCGAGCATCGCAGGATCGCGGACGCGAAAGGTCATCGTCATCGGGGGCATGTCCAGGTTGCGAATTTCTCCGTGCGCGAGCGTGATCCGGCCCGATGCCGCGTCAACCTTGCGTACCTCGGCTTCGGCCATCTGTCCGGACGCAGCAGCGCTGCCATGGGCGTGAGACTGATGGGCGTGAGACTGCGCGCTGACCGATGACACTGGCAGGCAGAGCACTGAAGCCAGCAATAAAAGCGTTAATCGAAACATGTGCACCACCTCCACCAAGGGTCGTTCTGCGACGCAATGAACGCTGTGCGCCCGGCTGCTGAGGCTAGCGCCCTTCCACGATTAAACGCCCGAACATTCCGGCCTCGAAATGCCCGGGAATCAGGCAGCCGAACATGAACTCGCCGGTTTGGGTGAACTGCCAGGCAATCTGCCCGGTGTTGCCCGGATCGACATGCGCCATGTACGGTTCATCATGCTCCATGCCCGGGAAACGGCGCATCAGTTCGGCATGCTTTTCAAGCTCGGCACGGGTGCCAATCACCAGTTCATGCAGGACCTTGCCGGCATTGCGCACGACGATCCGCACTTTCTCGCCGCGCTTGACGACGATGCTGTCCGGCACAAAGCGCATCGTATCAAGCATCTCGACTGTGATCGTACGCTGAGCCTGCGACGCCGGAATCGAGCGTCCGAATTCGGTTTCGCTCTGCACGAACGCGTCGGGTTTTTTCGCGCCCCCCGGGTGCGCACCGGAATGTGCCCAGGCGAGCTGCATGCCGGCGCAAGCCACCGCCAACAGTAAGCCGCCGCGGGCCATCAGGCGCAACGCAATCCGTGTTGGAGCGGCGACCTGCGCCGCTGATCTGTGATCAGTGTCCATGACGATGCCCCGGTTTGCGCGCCGACACCGAAATCTCGCCAGCGGTTTGTGATTGAGAGTGCGAGTGCGAGTGCGCCTGGGGCGCAGCCGGCAGGTCAGCGCCGGTGTACTCATAGGCCACGGTACCCGGTGGATGGCGGTACCAGCCCGGATCACGATAGTCGTCGCGCGCCAGCCCCTCGCGCACCTTGACCACCGAAAACATGCCGCCCATCTCGAGGGGCCCAAACGGTCCCTGGCCGGTCATCATCGGGACGGTGTTGGCCGGAATCTCCATCTCCATCTCGCCCATGTCGGCCATGCCCCGCTCGCCCATCACCATGTAGCCGGGCACCAGTTTCGACAACTGCCTGGCCACTGGCCGGTGATCCACGCCAATCATCGTCGGCACGTCATGGCCCATCGCGTTCATCGTGTGATGGGACTTGTGACAGTGGATCGCCCAGTCGCCCGGATAGATCGCGTCGAACTCGAACGCACGCATCTGCCCGACCGCAACATCGACAGTGACCTCCGGCCAGCGCGCCCGCTTGGGCACCCATCCGCCATCGGTGCAGGTGACCTCGAAATCATAGCCATGCATGTGCACCGGATGATTGGTCATCGTCAGATTGCCAAAGCGAATTCTTACCCTGTCGCCCTGACGCACCACAAATGGGTCGATACCGGGGAAGATCCGACTGTTCCAACACCACAGGTTGAAGTCGAGCATCGTCATGATCTTCGGCGTTGCCGACCCGGGATCGATGTCGAAGGCGTTCAGCAGGAACACGAAATCCCTGTCGACGCGCATGAACGCCGGATTCTTCGG
>JALRBB010000341.1 GCA_023257915.1 Quisquiliibacterium sp.
GTAGACAACCCTGCCGGGCTTATGATGCGAGCGCTCGATGATCCGCTCATGTGTGCAAACCGTCTGCCCCTCGGCCACGATGACCAACCGATCCGGGTAGACATGCAGGCTGACAGGGCGGTTCGCGAAGCTGGCAGGCACGCTGTATCGGTTGCGTTCGAAGGTGACCAAACATGTTGGCGAGACGCGTTTGCTGTGCTCGACAAACCCGTCGAAGGCGGGTGGAAGTGCCATGAGTGTGGGCTTCTCGGCCTCCCAGACATCCGCGATTGAACCAGGAAGTTTCTGATGCGCCGTCTCTGCCCAAAGGGCGATGCAGCGCTCCTCCAGCCACTGGTTCAACTCGTCCAGCGTATCGAAGACCGGCATGACCTGCCACAGGCGGTTCCGGGCATCCTGTACGCTCTTCTCGACCTGGCCCTTCTCCCAGCCCGCCGCAGGGTTGCAGAACTCCGGTTCAAACACGTAGTGGCTTGCCATCGCGTTGAAGCGCACGTTGATATCGCGCTGCTTACCGCGCCCGACCCGGTCGACGGCCGTCTTCATATTGTCGTAGATCCCACGGCCGGGTACCCCGCCGAAAACGCGGAACGCGTGCCAGTGGGCATTGAACAACATCTCATGGGTCTGAAGCAGATAGGCCCGGACCAGGAAAGCGCGGCTGTGGGACAACTTCGTGTGCGCGACCTGCAACTTGACGCGCTCGCCACCAATGCTGGCCCAGTCCTCGCTCCAGTCGAACTGGAAGGCTTCGCCCGGCTCGAAGATCAACGGCACAAAGGTACCGCGTCCTGTTGTTTGCTCGGCCACGTGCCGATCCGCGCGCCAAGCTCGGGCAAAGGCTGCAACACGCCCGTAGGACCCGTCGTAGCCAAGCGCCACTAAGTCTTCATACATCTTCTTTACGCTGCGGCGCTCTTTGCGTGGCTTGCGCGTTTGCGCCAGTAGCCAGGCCGATAGACGATCAGCATACGGGTCCAGTTTGCTGGCACGCGGTGGCGTCCTGAACTTCGGCTCAACGGCCCCTTCGCGTAGGTACTTCTTGATGGTGTTGCGAGACAGGCCCGTGCGCCTGGCGATCTCGCGGATAGGCATCTCGTCACGCAAGGCCCAACGCCGGATGACACTCAAAAATCCCATGTCGATCACTCCATATCTCCCCGACAAAATCCGTCAGGGGAAGGTGTTCACATGGGTCAACTCTCAGTGAAAGATCAGCACCCAAACGGGTCAGTTCTCAGTGAAAACCAACACCTGGGGACGGCTTGCTTGCCCTGCGTCCCCTTTCTGGCAATGAAAACGACATCGTGGTCCTTGCTCCGGATCTCGAGCTGACACCAGTTGAAGCCGCTCGTTTCGACCTGCCTGACGATGCGCGCACGACGGTGCAGTCCAAGGCGGCCCTTCTTGCCGACGCGTTGCGACTGACCCTCCGCCGGGGGGCAGGCCCGTTCCGGTCCGCCGCACAGCTTGCTTTTGAGCCTCGGACCTACCAGCTGGTCCCGCTTCTCATGGCCCTTCGGCTACAGGTCCCGCGGCTGTTGATTGCCGACGACGTTGGCATCGGCAAAACCATCGAAGCGGGACTCATCCTTCGGGAACTTATGGACCGGGGAGAAGTCGATGCGTTTTCGGTTCTCTGTCCACCGCATCTTGTCGATCAGTGGATCACAGAACTGAAGGATCGCTTCGGGATCGATGCCGTTGCCGTCACCTCCGGGACTGCGGCACGTCTGGAGCGCAACCTCCCATTGGCGCAAACCCTTTTCGATGCCTATCCCTTCACGGTGGTCAGCCTTGACTACATCAAAGCCGAGAAACGCCGTGACGGGTTTGCAAGGGCCTGTCCGGATTTCGTTATCGTCGATGAAGCACATGCCTGTGTAGGGACGCACAAGGGAAAGCAGCAGCGTTTCGACCTGCTTCAAGGCCTTGCGCGCGATCCTGAGCGTCGGTTGATCCTGCTGACAGCCACGCCGCACTCCGGGGATGAAGATGCGTTCGCTCGGCTTCTCTCATTGATCGACACGGAATTCGGAACTGTTAACTTTGACAACCAGAAATACCGCGAGCGCCTTGTGCGGCACTTTGTTCAGCGGCGGCGCGTCGACCTAGTGGAGGGCGACTGGGATGAGAACCGCTCGTTCCCCAAGCACGAAACGACCGAATACTCGTATCGCCTGAATGAAGAGCACCGGGCCTTCCAAGAGTCCGTGCTTGATTACTGCTTCTCGGTCGTGTCTCGGGCTGGGGACGCGCAAAAGGATCGCCGCCTTGCCTTCTGGGGCACTCTGGCACTGATGCGCTGTGTCGGATCGTCACCTGCAGCCGCAATGAGCGCGTTGCGAAACCGGGCTTCCAATGAAGACGACCGCCTCGAGCCGCAGATCTACGACGAAGATGGCGATGACGAAGACGCCGTGGACATCGAGCCAAACACCGTCTTCTCAAATGATCCTGCTCTCCAAGGGCTCCTCGACAAGGCCGGCGAACTTCTGACAGCCGAAGATCCCAAGCTGAACGCCCTCATCAAGGCCCTCAAACCCTTGATCAAAGACGGCGCTAATCCGGTCGTCTTCTGCCGCTACCTCGCCACAGCCGAACACGTGAAGGAAGGGCTTCGTAAGGCTTTCCCCAAGCTGAATGTGCAAGCCGTGACCGGTGAATTGACGCCGGACGAACGTCGCGATCGCGTGGCGGAAATGGCGGCGGAAGAAGATGCCGCCACAGATCAGCGCATCCTTGTCGCCACGGACTGCCTGTCGGAAGGGATCAACCTTCAACAGCTGTTCGACGCCGTGATCCACTACGACCTTTCGTGGAACCCGACGCGCCATCAACAGCGCGAAGGTCGCGTGGATCGTTTCGGGCAACCCGCCGAACTCGTTCGCTCAATCATGATGTTTTCGCCCGACAGCGCCATCGACGGTGCCGTCTTGGATGTCATTCTTCGCAAAGCCGAGGAAATCCGCAAGGCGACGGGCGTGACTGTGCCTCTCCCCGATGAACGGGGACCAGTCACCGATGCGCTGATGGCTGCAATGATGCTTCGCCGTGGCGGTGGCAGCCACAAGCAGCTTACGCTGGACCTGCAAATTGGCGACGGGATCCAGGTGATGGAGACCCGCTGGCGCGATGCAAGCGAGAACGAAAAGCGGTCACGCGCCCGGTTTGCACAAAACGCCATGAAGCCGAGTGAAGTCGCTCCTGAATGGGACAAGGTGAAGTCCCTGCTTGGATCGCCAGCAGAAACGCTCGAATTTCTCGAGCGCGCGATGTCTCGGTTCGGGGTGCCCCTCGAGAAGAAGAAATCGCTGCAGTTCGCCCACGTGCATGCCCTTCAGGATAGCCTCAAGGAAAAGCTGGAGCAGCGCGGGCTGAAGGGCTCTCTGAAACTGGCCACGCAGGAACCGGTGCCCTCGGGGGCTTCGCTTCTGACCAGAACCCATCCGCTGACCTCGTCCCTGGCGGAAAGCTTGCTTGAAGCCTCTCTCGACACCGAAGCTTTGCCGGAATTGGGCATCGGTCGTGTCGGGGCCTGGCCGAGTGCCGCCGTCACTCAGATGACGCGTGTCGCTCTTTTGCGCATCCGCTACAAGCTCACGGTTCATGCACGGCGCGAGCGTCTTCTGTTGGCAGAGGAGGCCGCACTCGTTGCCCTCGAAAGCAATACGGTGATCGCGTCTGGCAGCGAGGCGCGCGCGCTGCTTGCCTCTCCCGCGACTGCTGATCTCGCACCTGTCGCCCGCGACCGGATGATCAATACGGCGAAGGCTGCCCTTCCCGACCTGCTGGGCGGACCGATTGCCGATTTCGTGCAAAAGCGTGCCGCGGAGCTGGTTGAAGACCACGCCCGTCTTCGTGCTGCCGCCGGTTCTGCGTCGCGTGTCAGTGTGGAGCCGATCATTCCC